>JAEYWW010000110.1 GCA_023428805.1 Armatimonadota bacterium
GTTCTGCCCGGATTGCTCCGCTGAAGTCCGGCGGTTAGAGGGAGGGAGTCAGGCTGGGGAGGAACTCTCTCGAGGGTGACGAGAGAGATTCGGAACTCCCGAGGGTCTGTGGGGCATAATGACGAGATATATGTCTCAGGACATTCTTCGCATTGTTGCGACCGACTGCGGTTCCACGACGACCAAGGCGATCATGATTGAGCGGAACGCTCAGGGTGAGTACCGCCTCGTGGCCCGCGGTGAGGCGCCGACCACCGTCGAACGACCGTTCGAGGACGTCACCATCGGCGTGCTCAACGCCATGACCGAGCTGGAGGAGGTCAGCGAGGCCAAGGTGCCGGAAGGATTCACCCCGCACCGCCGCTCGCTCATCCGCGACAAGCAGGTTTGGCGCATGACTAAAGATGGTCAGCGAACCGAGGACCGGGCCGCTGAGTTTGAAGGTTCGGACATCTATGTCTCGACCAGTTCCGCTGGCGGCGGACTGCAGATGATGGTCGCGGGCGTTGTCAAGTCCATGTCCGCCGAGTCCGCCGAGCGCGCCGCCCTGGGTGCAGGTGCGATTCTGATGGACACGCTCGCGGTGGACGACGGTCGAAAAGACTTCCAGAAGGTGGACCGGCTTCGCAAGCTTCGCCCCGACATCATCTTGATGTCCGGCGGCACCGACGGCGGCACCCGGCAGCACCTGATCGACATGGCGGAGGTCATCCGCCGCGCCGATCCCAAGCCGCGCTTCGGCGACATGCAGCTTCCGGTCATCTACGCGGGCAACAAGGACGTCCGCGAGGAAGTGAAGGAAGTGCTCGGCAGCACGATTGAGCTCAAGGTTGTGGACAACCTTCGTCCTTCGCTGGAATCCGAGAATCTTGATCCGGCTCGAGACGAGATTCACGAACTTTTCTTGGAGCACGTCATGCAGCAGGCTCCCGGCTACAACAAGCTTTTGGAATGGGCCAGCGAAGAGGTCATGGCGACCCCCAACGCGGTCGGAAAGCTGCTCAAGGAGTATGCGGAAAATGAGGAGATCAATGTCCTCGGAGTGGATATTGGAGGCGCGACGACCGACGTGTTTTCGGTCTTCCAAGACCCGAGCGGCGAGCGCATCTACAACCGCACGGTTTCAGCGAACCTGGGCATGAGCTACTCGATCTGCAACGTGCTCAAAGAGGCGGGCACGGAGAACATCAGCCGCTGGCTGCCGTTCGAGATTGATCCGTTCGAGGTCCGCAACCGGCTCCGCAACAAGATGATCCGCCCGACCACGATCCCGCAGGCTTATGAAGATTTGCTGATCGAGCAGGCGGTCAGCCGCGAGGCCCTTCGGCTGGCGTTCGACCACCACAAGTCGCTGGCACGAACGCTCAAGGGAACCCAGCAGCAGCGTGACATCGGCCAGATTTTCGACCAGAAGGGCACCGGCGAGACGCTCATCAAGATGATGAAGCTCGACATGGTGATCGGCTCCGGCGGCGTGCTTTCCCACGCTCCGAAACGAGCGCAATCAGCCTTGATGATGATGGACGCCTATGAGCCCGAGGGCATCACGATGCTCACGGTGGACTCGATCTTCATGATGCCTCACCTGGGAGTTCTTTCCGAGCACTTCTACCAGGCGGCGAAGCAGGTCTTCGAGTTCGACTGCATTGTGAAATGCGGCCACTGCATCGCTCCGGTTGGAACCGGAAAGATGGGTGAGCCATGCGTCAAGGTGACGGGCGAGGGCGTGAATGAGACGGTTCCATTCGGCTCCATCAAGATCATCCCGCTCGACCGCTACCAATTCATGGACCTCACCATCGAACCCGCCAAGAACTTTGATGTGGGAGCCGGGAAGGGCAAGCCAGTTCAGGCGAAGCTCGAAGGCGGCACCGTCGGCGTCATCATCGACGCCCGAGGCCGCCCGTTCAAGCTTCCGACTGATGGGACGGAACGCATCGCCAAGCTGCGGGAGTGGTTGGAGGCGATGGGACTTCCGTTGCCGAAGTAGAAATCTCAAAAAGACGGCCGCGTCCAAGAACGAGGCCGTCTTCCCCCATTTTTGACCTTACTGTTTGCCGTCGCCGTACATCTTGCCGTCGCCGTACATCTCATTGACAATTGAAATCATTCTAGGCGTCAGTGAGACACCGCCCTTATGAATTCCATCTTCAATGATCAGATAGTCTGGTGCGATGACGATTCTTGGTCGGTATTTGCTCGAAAACTGGATGGCCAACCACTGCTTGCCCCAACTAGGGGCGACTGAAGGTTCCTTCACTTCAGCTGACTCCACCCGTTGCCGTATCGCGCGTGGTATCTCGTCCAGCAGGTTTTTGACGGAATCATATGATGGCGTTTTCAACTTTTGTTGATCAGTTCTACTGAGTGCATTTGTGACCATGCTTTCGACTTGAAAGTCGCCTTTTCGCAAGCTAGGATAAACAGCGACATAGCCCAATGCTCGATAGATGGCGGCTTCCGTACGGTCTTCAAGTGGCACTAAGTCTGCGATGAGATCCCGGTCAAAGGGTGGTCTCACAGTTCCATCGTATCTCGTGCCCAACAGCTTAGTTTGGTTGCAGGAAAAGCAGATGACTGCATTGACTTCATGATCACCCTTCTTATAGATCACCGAATATTCCGGCTTGAATAGGCACAGAAGTAGGCTATTGTTTGCCAATGTTCGATCTATATAAGCCTTCCTAAGAATCTTAAAGAGTGCCCCGCTCACTTCTTGGCGCGGACCAAACTCAACCAAAGGCTGCTCTTGCAGTCTGCCTCGATTTTGATTCTGTTCCACACGTACAATATAAACTGAATCTGGAGACTTGAGAGTTTGGTATCCCTCAACTCCGAGCGTCGCCGCGGTCATTTCTGCCTGATGGAGTTTTTTGAGATCAAGCCTCTCTTGCTGCAGAAGGGCTTGCCACAAGATTACGCTTAGGAACATATAGAGACTTGACGATGGGGATAGGATTGAAGGTTCAACAATTTCGACAGTCTCGAAGCCTCAGTCTCGTTCACTCAGGGCACGCGCCAGTTCACGGCGGGTGTCCTTTTCTTTGATGCTCTCGCGTTTGTCGTGCATCTTCTTGCCGCGCCCGACGGCGACGGCGACCTTGACCTTGCCCTTCAAAAAGTAAATCCGCGAGGGGATCAGGGCGAAGCCCTTCTCCATCTGCTTGCGTTCAAGCTGGAGAATCTCCTTTTTGTGCATCAGCAGCTTGCGGTCGCGGCGGCGGTCGTGGGCAAAGTGGGAGGCGTGGGTGTAGGGCTCAATATCGGCGTTGATGAGCCAGAGCTCGCCGTTTTTGACCGTGCAGAAGGCGTCCGTGAGGTGCGCGCGGCCCGCGTAGATCGACTTGACTTCGGAGCCGACCAGGGCAATGCCCGCCTCGTGAGTCTCGACAAATTCGTAGTCGTGACCCGCCCGGCGGTTCTGAATTGTTGCCGGTCCCTTCTTTTCTTTGTTCTTATCAGCCTTAGCCATAGTCCATTCCGGGAACTTTGGAGCGCGGAGGGTACCTTATAGTTCTATGACGCGCGGGAGCGTACTTTTGGGCATGGCGGTCCTGGCACTTGTTGCCGGATGCCAGGGGGGAGCCAAGGCGAAGGAGAAGGTCACCGTGACCACTCTGAAGGAAGGCACAAGCAAGCGGATCGCCGAGAAGGGCGACCACTGCTGGGTGCTCTATACCGGCAAATTGGCCAACGGCACTCAGATCGACACGAACGAGGATGATCCGAAGGTCAAGGAACCGTTCCCGGTCACCATCGGCGCGATGGGTGCGATCGCTGGGTTCAGCGAAACCCTGAAAGGCATGAAGGTCGGCCAGCGGGTGAAGACAGTCATCCCGCCTTCGCTGGCGTATGGAGAAACGGGCAATCCGCCCAATGTTCCGCCCAACTCGACCCTCACTTTTGAGATCGAATTGATTGGTCTTGTCAAGGCGAACGAGACAAACGACTATTTCTTCGAGGATACAAAGGTCGGATCGGGTGCGACTCCGAAAGACGGCGACAAGGTGGCGGTCAAATACAAAATGACCTACATGAACGGGAAGCTTGTGGATGACACAAGCCTTCGCGGCAACGGTGCTCCGGCGACCTTTATTCTGGGACAACGCCAGCCCTCCGCCACTCAGAACAAAGCAATTCCAGGAATTGATGATGCAGTGCGCACCATGAAAGTCGGCGGAAAACGCACTCTTGTTCTGCCGCCGAATGCGGCATTTGGCTATGCTGGAACCCTGTTTGTCAAGGGAACTCAGATGCTCAAGGTTGACATTGAACTCGTCAGTGTGAATGGGGCCTGATCAACCTCAACGCCAGATGAAGCGTCTTTGAGAGAGAACATATGAAATCACGCATTCTGCTTTTGTCGGTCGGCCTTGCCGCCGCAGTCGCTGTGCCGCTGGCGTCGACCGCGCAGGTCGCCAAATCTGGCCAGGGCTATCTCCTGAGGATGAAGTGGACCAAGGGCAAGACATACGCCTACTCGATCAACACCGCGATGGGCTCGCAGAAGCAGCCGGGGTCCTATTCTGTGAAAGTCAAGGATGTCAAGAATGGCGTCGCGACGCTTGATGTGACCACGAATATGTCGGCGGCGATGGGCGGCAAGCAGACTCAGACGCTGAAGATGGACTCCACCGGAAAAGTCATCGATGGCGCGGACGGAGCGATGCAGGCCCCGGCTTTTCCCGCCAAAGCGGTCAAAGTGGGCGAGACCTGGAAGGACAGCCGCAAGGTCAACGCCGCATTTCCGGTGACGGTCAACAACACCTACACCTTCAAGGGGCTCAAGACGGTCAATAAAAAGCAGCTCGCGGAGATCGCAATCTCAACCAAGGGCGCATCGGATGGGATGTCCCTTTCTGGTACCGGCACGATGTACCTCGATTTGGCGGAGGGAATGCTTCACAGCAGCAAAAACACCGTCAACGTGTCGATCAAGATGGGCCAGGAGCCAGGCAGCCAGCCGACGAAGATCACGATGACGATGAGCATCACTCGGACCAAGTAGGTTTGTTTGATTGAGTAATCTTGAGGCCGATCCAGTGGGGTCGGCCTCTTTATGTTCACCGTCCGATGCTCCGAAGACCCGGCGTTGCGGGAGATGCTTTCCCGGCACCCCTTTGTCGAGCTATCTCCAGATCACGCCCAGCGGTTTGAATGGGCTCAAGAGTCGTGGCGAAGACATCTGAGTTCCGGCGATGAGAGGGAGGGCCTCTACGGGCTTGTGGAGCTGATGGACAACAATCCATTGGTCTGTGCGGACTGCTTCTCCGTGCCCTCTCCGGCGTCCACCTTGGCCGCCATCGCGCTCGGGCCCCTCGCCCGCGCAAGCTTGATTTCCGACGAAGTGATGATGGCTTCCAACTTGGAGGAGCCCGCCGACTTTCCAAGGCTTCTGGAAGAAATCGGTGTCAGCCATCCGGTGATTTGGAGCCAGTTGGGAGAACCCGCGCAGATCGCCCTGCTCAGCGCGCTCGTTCCCGTGCCAGAAATGGACGATGATTCCGCGCTCGACTCCCTGTTTGAGGAGGCTTATGGGCGCAGCTTCTATGTGAGGCAAACCACCGAAATGAATCCCGAAATGGTGCAGGGAAAGCCTTTTGCGATTTACCAGCTTCGAATCACTCCAGGCGACGGACAATCGCTCCTCAATGTGTCGGTCATGGCGGATCGGGATGGAAAGCTCGGGGCCGCTCAAATGGTTCATGCGTTCAATGTGATGTGCGGATTTGAAGAATCCGTGGGCATTGAGTGAACTGGGCTCGGTATCCTTGAC
>JAEYWW010000122.1 GCA_023428805.1 Armatimonadota bacterium
CCCGACGTGTGCTCGATCTTCCTGCTTCCCCCCAGCGATGAAGAACTGGAGCGGCGCATTCGATCTCGTGGACAAGATGATCCAGAAGTGATTGAGGAGCGATTGGCAAACGCCCGGGGCGAAATCGCCAAGTCCAGCATTTACAAGCACCGGGTTGTCAACGATGATCTAGCACGGTGTGTGGCCGAGATCGAGGAGATTGTGAGGAATGCCGATGGCTAGGATTCTCCTCGGCGTCACCGGGAGCGTCGCCGCCTATCGCGCCGCCGACTTGGCCCGCGATCTGATGCGTGCCGGAAACGAAGTGCGCGTCTGCCTGACCCGAAGCGCGGCGGAGTTCGTCACTCCCGCTCTCTTTGAAGCCCTCACCGGGCAGCCCTGCCTCATCGACACATTCGAAGAACCGACTCGTGGACGCATGGCGCATATCGACTTTGCCCGGTGGGCGGATCTGATTCTGATCGCCCCCGCCACCGCCAACTCCTTGAACAGCCTGGCGGCGGGGATTGCGGAGGACATGCTGACCACCCTGGTCCTCGCCTCCCACGCCCCGCTCGTCATCGCTCCTGCGATGAACCCGTCGATGTACGACAACGAAGCGACTCAGGCTTCGCTCAGAACATTGCGAAGCCGCGCGGCGATGGTGGTCGAACCCCAATCCGGCGATGTGGCCTGCGGCGAAAATGGGCAGGGCAAGCTGGCCTCCAACGCCGAAATCCTCCACGCCGTCCTCGCCCTCACGAAGATTCAGCAGCTCTGGAAGGACAAGAAAGTCGTCATCACCAGCGGGCCGACCGAAGAGCCATTGGACGATGTACGGATGCTGACCAACCGCTCCAGCGGGAAGATGGGCGCCGCCCTGGCCCGCGCCGCCCTGCTCATGGGAGCGCGGGTCACGGTGGTCGCCGGACCGCAGCGCGCCGCCCTGCCGATGCAGGCCGATGTCCGAAGGGTCAGAACCGCCCAGCAGATGCTGGAGGCAGCCCTCGCCGCGGCACACGACGCCGATTTGATCATCGGGGCCGCGGCTGTCGCAGACTACCGTCCGGTGCAGAAGCAGGAGGGAAAAATCCGCTCTGGAGCAGGTTTGACTCTCGAGCTCGTCGCCAATCCCGACGTGCTCCATGAGGTTGCAAAGGAGTCATCCGCCATCAAATGCGCCTTTGCCGCCGAACCCGATGGAGGCCTGGAAGCCGCACGACAGAAGATCCTCAAGAAGGGTGTCGATGCCATCGCCATCAACAATATCGCCGACTCCTCCATCGGATTCGACTCCGATGACAACGAGTTGACCTTCATGACCTCAAGCGGCGAGATGCATCATTCCGGTCGGATGAGCAAAATGGAGTGCGCCGTCTGGATCCTGGAGCGACTCGCCACCCTCAGCCGCGAACGCGGCGAAGCTTGAAGACAGTGCCGTTGTCGGCATTGGTTTTTGCGTCCAATTTCTCTGGCACACCCGTCTGAACATCCACCTGCCAGCTGCCGGTTCCGTAGGGCTCCTCTTCTCCTTTGCGGTTCAAAGTGAAGTCCACAACCGCCAAATTCCGACCCTGATCCTGCTTGATCTCTTTGAACTTGTAGATGACCGCAGTTTCGCCCGCATCGTCTTTCGGGAAGTTGTGGCTCCAGCTTTCGCCCACTTTCAGCGGCATCGGCGGGGCGATGAACTTGGTGACGCGGGCGTTCTCGAATGACTTTGGATCCTTCAGGCCTTCGACAATCTTCAACAGGTTGCCGCGAGGGCCAAATCGGGTCACCACCACCTGTTCGCGCTTGTCGCGCATCTGCTCGCCCAAGACCGTGACCAGCGCGTCATTGACCACGCTTCGGACGGTGTATCCATCGGCATCCACCTGCGTCACGGTCATCGAAATGGGAGCCTCAAGGGATGTCGCAGCCTCTCCTTGACCGATGACGACGTTGTAGACGTAGGAAAGCTGGTCGCCCTTTTTGGGCTGCCAAAGCAGCCCCACCGTCTCCGCCTGGATGGCGGCGCCCAAAAGAATTGGCATCATGCTCTTGCTTAAACGTCCCAAGCTGCCGCAAGTGCTGCAATTCGGGCCGCTCCGGGTGGATATTACTATCGCAACTGGGCAAGAATTGCATCATATTCAGGAACTTCAGACGCATTGCGCGTTCGGTCAAGTGAGAGTTCTATCGGCATGGATGATTTTGTGGTTCAAAGAGTGAAAAGGCCATCAAGAAGATTCATTCTTTGGTTCCTCGTTGCCGTCGCTTTGGCTGCGTGGTCCATCTGGCTCGTCTGGACATTTCTCGGTGCAGGTTCCTACGATCTTCCGCGCGCCGCAAGGTCTCTTTCCAAAGTGCAGGCAGAGGCTCGCCGTGCGGGTCTCTTGTTTTCCCAAAGCGATCTGCCGAAGTCAAGCGGCGCTTCCGTCGAAGATGTGGTCGATGCCCTGCAGCCAATCGCCGAATTCAAGGGAAATTCCGTCGTGTTTTTCGCAGGAGACTCGTGGAAGGATCGATCAAGCTGGAGCAGATTTGCCGCATTTGAGAAGTCCGTTTCCAAAGTTGAGTCCATCAAGCAGATCGATTGGAAGGGCCAGGGAGGGTACTGGCGGGGGCCGGATCAGCAGGTCATGCCGCGGCTCCAAAAGACGGCAAAGTACTTTTCTGTTCTCTCAATCGAGCACGCGAAGGAAGGTCGAGATGCCGAGTGTTTGCGGGCATTTCAGAACGCGCTCCACTCTGTCCGCTTGATGGCTTCCCAAAACACGATCAAAAGCGTCTACTTCGCGACCATCAGCGAGGAATCGGTTTTGACGACGATTCCCATTCTTCTGGAGGAGGGAATTGACTCCAGAGCGATTCTGAATGTGCTGGACCGGCATGCCTGGGAGCCCTCTCCGGCCTTGATGATCCGCGAGGAAGCTTGGCACGAGCTGAACAGCATGCCCCGGATGCTTCGCCGTGGGCGTCTCTCCTACATGGGAACGTCTGTGGACCCCCTCACTTTGGAGATGAGCGGAAGCATGATTCCAGTCGATGGCGAACGCGCGTTGAATGCGCTTCAGGCTCGGAGCTTGGAGTTCTGGACAGCTCTCAAAGAGCTTGCGGACAGAGGAGCGTCGATGGAGCGCATCCGCGACGAAGCCGAGGTTCTTCGTCAGGCCGCCGAGGACAGCCGCGCCCTGAGCCGCGTTCGTGTGGCCGCATTGGAACTGCAGGTTTTTGACCACCGTCGGTTTGAAACCACCGCCGCGAGGCAGGCGGTCGCAAGGGGTTTGGTTCAGGCATACGCCAATCCAAACGAACCCCTCCCCATCGACCCCGCTGCTGCTGACCCTCTCCGCGCGGAACGTGCGGGAGGGACATTGAAAGTGTGGAGCCGAGGGCGCAACAGCCTCGACGACCTTGCCCGTGGCGATGATGTCGTTATGTCAGTTAAGATCAGCGACCACTAAGCCGCGAAATGCAACGCGGCTCAAGTGCCATTTCACCAGCCGCGACCGGCGATCAAATCTCTCTCGGGGAGGCTGGTGACGTTGATGCCGACCATCGCCTCGCCCAGGCCTGCGCTGATTTCAGCGAGCTTCTTGGCGTCTTGGTAGAAGAGAACCGATTCGACAATCGCCTTGGCGCGCTTGGCCGGATCGCCGGACTTGAAGATTCCGCTGCCCACAAAGACCGTCTCCGCGCCAAGCTTCATCATCATCGCCGCGTCGGCGGGAGTGGCGATTCCGCCAGCGGAGAAGTTCGGCACGGGAAGCTTGCCCAGCTTGTGGACCTCGCGGATCAGTTCAAGCGGAGCCTGGTGCTCCTTGGCCAGGACGTAGAGTTCGTCCTCACGGGCGTTCTGCACGACCCGCATTTCGCTCATGATCGTTCGCATATGGCGCACAGCCTCGACCACGTCGCCCGTGCCCGCCTCGCCCTTGGTGCGGATCATCGCCGCTCCCTCGGCGCAGCGGCGAAGCGCCTCGCCCAGATTGCGCGCGCCGCAGACAAACGGGACGGTGAATGGGTGCTTGTCCACGTGATTCGCATGGTCGGCTGGGGTCAGGACTTCGCTTTCATCAATGAAGTCCACTTCGAGAGCCTGGAGGATTTCGGCTTCGACGAAGTGGCCGATGCGGCACTTGGCCATGACGGGAATGCTGACCGCGTTCTTGATGCCGATGATGAGGTCCGGGTCGCTCATGCGGGCGACGCCGCCCTGGACGCGGATGTCCGCCGGAACACGCTCCAGCGCCATGACCGCAACCGCGCCCGCGTCTTCCGCGATCCGCGCCTGGTCGGGGGTGACGACGTCCATGATGACGCCGCCCTTCAGCATCTCAGCCAAACCGACCTTCTCGCGCCAAGTCTTCTGCGCCGTATGGACTCCGTTCAATTCAGACATCGTGAAACCTCGTTGGGGGAATGGAGCGAGTGTACCGCTGGTACAGATGAAGCTCAGAGGCTTGCCTGCGCACTTTGGGCAGCACAGTTGAGGTCGCCATATGATGTGACAGCTACAGCTTCCTGACCCATATTACACTTCCTGCCTTGGTTGCCGCTATCGCATCAAGGATTTCTGGCGTGAATAGGAGCACATCCTTCAGCCGAAGCGAGCCTATAGAAATCACAACTACTCCAAGATCAAATTTGCTGATTGGGTTCTGGAATGGAAGATTTCTGTCACCCGTTATGAGGCAGTCGAAGTGGCCGCTTGCCAACACCAGGAGTTCTCCATCACTTTTAGCTCCCCACCCCATGTCAACGACATGCTTAACGTCGTGCCAATGCAATGCCCGGACAAGCCGCACATCAAGGTTCGCATCAAGAAGAACTTTCATCCCGCATACAACTCAGGATTTTTGCGATAGCCCGCAAAGATCATCCGAAGAACTGCCTCGGCATGATCTCGGCTGACAGATGGAAATCCAGCGAGGAAAACCTCGATTGGGTCGCCAGACTGGATGTAGTCCAGCATGGCTTGCACTGGCACCCGTGTTCCGCTGAACACGGGTTCACCGCTCTGGATATCCGGGCTGATCGTGATCAAAGGCTCGGGAAGAATCGCCATCCGTTCTATGATACGTCACACGATGGACAAACTCCGCCTGAGGGCGTTGGAGATGGCCTGGGGGCGGGAGGCGAAGCCGGGGGAGATCGAGCGCGTTGGGCGCGAGACTTCGGCGGATGCCTCGGCTTGGGCATTCCAACAATGGGCGTTGCGGGAGAGAGCAAAGGCAAAATTTGCGGACCCCGAATCCATGTTCTTCGACCGTGATGGCTTGGAGATGGCGACGCACGAGGCAGTCGCGGCCCATCATGCCTTGAGATTTCCCGGCGGAGCAAGAGTTCTCGACGTGACAGCCGGGATCGGGGCGGACACGCTGGCACTGCTCAAACGAGGACCGGTCGAAGCCTGCGAAGCCGATCCGGTTCGGGCAGAGCTTCTCCGCGCCAATATCGGCCAGGAACCTTGTGTCGGTGACGGGCGAAAGAGGCTGGCTGAATTCGACTACATCTGGCTCGACCCCATGCGGCGGGGCGGGGGGAAGCGGCTGAGTCCTGAGCAGTACGAGCCCAATCCCTGGCCGATGCGGGAAGAATTGCAGGCCAAGAAACTCGTCGGAATCAAGCTCTCCCCCATGGTCCACGATTCCCTCTTGGAAGAACTGGGCGGAGAAATCGAGTGCATCAGCTTCGGTGGAGAGTGCCGGGAAGCCATCGTATGGCTGGGCGAACAAGCCAATCCTGGAATCCGTGCCACCCAAATCGAAGCCAAACAAAGCCTGAGCCGCACCGAAGAAGAGCCACAAACCGACTCAGCAGATCGCTTCATCTTTGAAGCCGACCCGGCCGCCATTCGCGCTCATTCACTGGGACAGTTCAATAT
>JAEYWW010000126.1 GCA_023428805.1 Armatimonadota bacterium
CCATGACATACCTCTCGTCGGAGTGCTCGACCTGGGTCGAGCTCTGGAGTGAGCACCTTGGTGCTCCTGCGCGACGAAGAGCGCTTTGAGGAGGTTTGAAAGCGGCATGGCCTCACAGGAGTTCGGCCCTCCAAGAAAAGTTGCGATGGAGGGCCGAGCTCCCGCGAGGCTCTTCTCCCTCCCAAGTTCTGGAAAGGACCGCTCCGCTTCAGCGGGGCCGTCGGATTTCCGCACTTCAGTGCGCAGAGGTTCAAAAGGGCGGCTCGCCGCCATGCCACAGGGCGAATGATGCTATTCCCGACCTGACTTTGCCGTGCGGAATTTCTCGCGGCCTGCCCAGGCGGCGAGGATCGCGGCGAAGCCTGCACTGAGCCAGAGGCTGCTCATGTCGATATGCTGGTGGGCGAGCGCGCCGGAAGCGGCGCCCAGCACGAGGCCGACCCAGATGATGAGATAGCGCAGGATGTCGCGCTTCTGCCCGCCGTGGAAGGAATCGGCGATTGCGTGGCCCATCCGCACGAGGTTGCCGGTCATGTAGGTCAGTCCGATGCTGATGCTGTTGCGCCTGAGCACGGTGTTCTCCAGGCCCATCGCCATCACCATGCAGGCCGTGCCGAGCCGGACATGCATCGCGGCGTGCAGCATCGCTCCCACAGCGAGCAGACCGGCCACGCTCCAGAGCACGGCGGGGCGGCGGCGGTCTTCGCCCACCTTGCGCGAGAGCAGCGAGCCCCCGACCACCCCCGCCACAAAAAGAACGATGAGCCCGAGAGCCAGCAGAACCCATTCGGCATTGCCCCGGCCCGCTCCGATCCCCATCCGCGTGGTGTTCCCGCTCATGAACGAGACGAAGAATCCGCCCAGATCGAGAAACCCGATCGCATCCACGTACCCCGCCAGCAGCGAAAGGCACGCCCCGAAGGCAACCGATCGCCGATTCAGACTCTGCATGACTCAATCATCATGGCACTCAGCTTATGATTCGGTCACTCCCCACATATTGTCGGTCGGAGATTTGTAGGTCGCCTCGAATGGCATGGCTTTGGCGTGGCCGTCCATGAAGTTGAAGAGCTGGACTTTGCCGTAGCGGCCATGGCCGCGTTTTTCCCGGGGCAATCCATGCAGATTTTCGTTCCACTCGCCTTCGAGCTGGCCGTTCCAATCCTCGCACTGCGGATCGCCCGCGAGGGGCTGGTCGAAGTCGAGCCCCGAAAATTCATCCGCCTGACGCCCAAGGGCCGCAAGATTGCGGAGATGAGCGCGGAGAGGCATGAGGTCGTCCGCGAGTTCCTCATCCGCATCGGCGTCGCCGCAGAGCAGGCGGATATTGATTCGGAAGGAATCGAGCACCACGTCAGCCCCATCACACTCGACGCAATGCGGGCTTGGATTTCCAAGCCCTGAGCTCACGATTACGCATCTGCACCCGTTTTGTTCTAAGATTCTTCGCGAAGCGGGATTATGGTGGAGCAGACGTCATTCAGCGCGAACATCAACTCCCTATTCCACGCACACAGATATCTGCTTCCGAGAAGCGGCACTGATCGACCAGAACTGGCCGACACTGGACAAGCAGACTTCGGCTCGGCGATGGCGGGCGCAGTTCATTGCGAATTTCCAGCGGAATGCCGGAGGTGACTGTCTTAACGGGAGTTGCAAATCTTGACGAAAAAGTGTTGCATCATCAAATCAGACAAGGACCAATTATTCCGGAGAAAGTAATTTTGAGTCATCAAAAAACATGATTAGTTCTGGCAAAACGCCGGCACGACCATGAAGAGACGCATCCAGGCTTTCACCCTGATTGAACTGCTCGTCGTCATCGCGATCATCGCGATCCTCGCAGCGATCCTGTTCCCAGTTTTCGCCCAGGCCAAGGAAGCCGCCAAGAAGACCTCCAGCATCTCCAACGTGAGGCAGCTTGGAACGGCGACTATGCTCTACACCTCCGACTACGACGACACGGTGTTCCACGCCTACTACTTCGGCGCCGCTGGTCAGACGACTCCCGACAACATGGGCGCCTTCCGATGGCCGTGGCTCATGGTTCCGTACACCAAGAACCGCCAGATCTTCCGCTCGCCGTCCGACACGATGGACATGAGCATCACCATCTGCGGCGGTCCCTGCCGGGGCGAGAGCAACCCGTATCTCGGCTATCTCTGGGGCCTCTTCCCGAGCTACGGCTTCAACTGGTTCTATCTTGCGCCGGACGCGCAGTGGGATCCGTCGACTTCCCCCGCACTCGCCATGACCTCGCGCAGCGTCGGTCTTTCGATGACTTCTGTGGGAGATCCGTCGGGCACGATCCTCTTCGCGGACAGCGTCTACGGTGAGAGCGCAACCTCCACCAACATCGGCATGGGCTACTACACGATCAACCCGCCCGCGATGTGGACCGGCAACCCGCCGCTCACCCGAACCTCCTACGGCTTCGTCTGGCCCCGCCACAACAACGCCGCCGTCACCTCCTTCACGGATGGCCACGTCAAACTGACGCACATCTCCAAGCTGCAGGACCCGACCATCTGGGATCGAGAGTAGGGCATGGACGACAACAAGAAGAAGCTCATTTGGATCGGCGCGCTCGTTCTGGGCGCCCTGGTGATCTTCGGGTTCCAAATGGCGAAGCCGAGCGATCCCTCCAAGCCGACCGCGCATGTTGAGGCCGGTGCAACTCCGGTCTACAACACGCCGGAAGAGACGGTGGACGCCGCAGGCAATCCGGTGTTCGAGGGGATGCACGGGCGCTGATGGTCGGAACCTTGATCGCTCTGGGCGTCCTCGCCCAGACTCAGCCTGCGCCGAAGCCCGATCCGGCCGCCTATTCTCTGCTTGAGAAGGCGAGCATGGCCCGCTCCACGATGCCTGCAAACGTCGCCCGAATTGAGGGCGACGTTCAGGTCACCGAGGATGCCGGAACTTTCAAAGGAAAGTTCAGCTTTGATGTCGAAGATGGCACACAGGTGAATGCCGACGCCATGCCCGAGGAGGTTCTGAACCGCCTTGACGCGCAGATTTCCAGCATCTACGGTCATCGGCGATCAGGAACTTTCGCTCAAGGCGACGGGCGGCATCCGCTGACTTTCACGGGCGAAGAGGGTCCGCTCGGCAAGCGAATCGCACTGAATGATTCGTTGAAGTCGTTCTACCGGGTTCGCGGCGACGAGATCACCGAGGTGGATCGGGTGATGGGTGGCTACCGCTTCATCATCTCCATTGTTGAGAACACCCGGACGCAGGACGGCAAGATTCTCCCGAAGCATTTCAGCGTGGCCCGGTTCGACAAGGATGGCAAAATCCTTGCGAATGATGTTTTCACTGACGAATATGTGCAGGTTGACGGCGTTTGGCTGATCAAAAGCCGCCGCGTCATCTCCGCCAAGAACATGAAGATCACCTCGGTCGAGACGGTCTTCAACAACATGAAACTGATCCGAAAATGAAGAAGATTCTTTTGTGCTTGGCGGCTTTCTCCGCCGTTGCGGCCGCCCAGGCCCACTTTGTCTATGCGGTCATCGCCGACAACACAATGAAGGTCGGCCTTGAAGAATGGCCCGGCGATTCGGATGTTCCGAACATCGCGGGCAAGGGTGAAAAGCTGCAGTTCTTCGGTGTTGGGCGAAAGGCTTTGAAAGGCAAACTCAGCGATGACGGATTCCTCCGTGCAGACCTGAACGGCGCGAAGGTTGCGGGGGCCGAAATTCGATATGGCGTCCTCGACAAGGGGGCGACATTCCTCCTTGACTACCACGCCAAGGCTGCGGTGGATGGCGAATCAGCCAAGCAGATTGTAGGTTTGGGTGTTGAACTTGTCCTGAACAAGGATGCCGAGGGCTGGTATGTCCAGGTCATGAAGGACAAGAAGCCGGTCAACGAAGTTGAACTGACCTTGGAACTTCCCGGCGTGGGCCGGCAAACTGCCGGCAACACAGGCAAGAAGGGACTCTTCCGACTCGAAGTGAATGAACCCGGCCGGGTCATCATCCGTGGCTTGGTCAAAACACCGGTTGAAGGCGAGTTTGAAGGGAAGAAGTATCCCGAGCATCGCGCCTATTCGACACTGGTCGTCAACCAGGTCGCCCCCTGATTTCGTTTCCTCTCAGACAGTCGAACGGGCGGTTGCCCCAACAGCCGCCCTCATTTTCCCTAGAGGTTAAAGTCATGAATCATGAGAATTCCAGCATCATCGCCCGCAGCGACTATGGGTTTGTGAGACAGTGTCTCGCGGGATGCGTTCACCTGACTTTTGCCAGTATCACCATGCACTTCGGAACGGCGTGTGAATTCGAAGCTCTGATTGACTTGGTTGAATCTGAGGAGCGCGTCCGCGCGGTTGGGAATGGCCTCGAAATCAGCTACGGCTGGCATACGATGGCGTTGGATGAGCCTGCTTCTCGTGCGCTTGTTGACCTGCTGCGCATGGCGCGAGAAGAAATCGCCTGGCGGCACGGAAGGTTGACTCTGACGGACGACGGATGCCGCAGGCTTCTGGGCTTGCCTCCCACGTCGCCTCGCCAGATTTGGATGAGCGACGGAGCTTAGCGGTCGGCCAACGGAATCTCTTCGATCACCCAGACCTCGAATTGTGAGACGCTCCAAAGTGGCGTGCCTGATGGAGGATCAACGGTGATGCTGACTTCTGATTTGTTATGGATGAACTGCAGATCTATGACAAAATCACCAATTCCCCAGCGGTTGACCCGATCTTGAATAGGCTCATACCACATCCCGCAGACCTCGCCATCAACCAGCACCCGCGCCCTCTGTCTCCCGTGGAATCGGTCGTAGGTTTTCCTGAGGATCAACGCCTGGGGATTGAGGGGAATTTGAACGTTGAAATGGGCTGAATTCAGGTGGCTGCCGCAGGCGGCGGCATGGGCGACCCCATCTGAAAAATGGGATTGCAGAAGCTCCAGTTCGGATAAATTCTGCACTCGCCAACTAATCGATTTAAGCAAGTCTGCGTCAGAAAGTTGACAAGAGAGAAGCTGTCGACTTCCAAGCGATTCGCTGACGAGCAGGTCTAGGTCATCGCCGGCTGCTCCGTTCCAGAACGAGAGGAGCTGCGGCGAAAGCGAGGTCCGCAGTATCTCGTGATTTTGATTGACCTGCACACCTGGCTTTGCGATCACACTTCCTATCGTTCCGGGAGGAGCACTTTGATGCCCGGGAGACAACTTGCGTGCCGCCGCAGTCCCCATCCACACCTGAGTTTGGGCCTCTTCCTCGGCGATGACCAACCCGAATTCCTTGAATTCGACAGCCTGGTGCTCGGTCGGTGGAATTTCGACGACGCCAGCCGCATCTTCAATCCATACAAGGCCGTTCTGCGAGGAGATCACCGCTGTGCCCGAGCCCTCGAAGTCGGCGACGATTCTGCGGCCGCGATGATCGTGATACAGAGCCTGACGCGGTTCGTAGAGATGCAATCTGTCGAGAAGCCCCGTCATCCCAAGCGGGAAGCGTACACCCAAGACCCCTGTTCTTGCACAGGTACCATCAGGTTCAAATGTCCGTCACGGAAGCCCAGGTTCTCGACGCCTTGCGCGTTGTCCAGGACCCTGATCTGCACCGCGATATTGTCTCGCTCGGCTTCGTGAAAGACGTGGTGATTGAGGGAGTCAAAGTCTCATTTTCGGTCGAACTGACCACTCCCGCCTGCCCGGTCAAAGATGAATTGCAGGCTCAAGCCGAGGAGGTTGTTCGAGCTTTGGGATTTGAAGATGTGCAGGTTGCGATGACTGCCCGCGTCATGGAGCGCAAGCACACCCAGGAGGACCTGATCCCCGGCGTCAAGCAGGTGATTGCGGTCGCGAGCGGAAAGGGCGGTGTTGGCAAGAGCACCGTGACGATCAACCTGGCTTTGGCGCTCGCCAAAGAAGGCGCGCGGGTCGGCGTGATGGACGCCGATGTCTATGGTCCGAGCATCCCCCTGATGATGGGCTGCGCTCAGGAGCGCCCGATGACCCGGGAACAGAAAATCATCCCCATTGAGCGCTACGGCGTAAAGATGATGTCGATGGGGTTTCTGCTTGAAGATGGACAAAGCGTTCTCTGGCGGGGGCCGATGGTGGCGGGAACTGTGCGGCAGCTTCTGGCAGATGTAAGTTGGGGCAATCTCGATTATCTCCTTGTTGACCTGCCCCCAGGAACGGGTGACGCGCCGATGACTTTGGCGCAGCAGGTGCCCCTGTCGGGTGTGGTGATTGTCACGACACCGCACAATGTGGCGGCCAACATTGCGGGCAAGGCGGCGGGATTGTTCCGGCGATTGAACGCCCCGGTGATTGGTGTGATCGAGAATATGGCCAGCTTCATCTGCCCAACCTGCGGTGAAGAGACTCGCGTCTTCGCCGGGACAACAGGTCAGGAACTAGCATCGACGCTCGGAACCACATACCTTGGCTCCATCCCGCTTGACCCGAAAGTCGGAGAGGCAGCCGATCGCGGCGCGCCGTCGATCATCGCCTATCCCGAACGTGCTCAGGCCACAGCCTTTGCGGATATCGCGGGACGCCTCGCCCAGCAGATTTCGATCATGGCTGTGACCAGATCAGTAGCCGCAGAAGTCTGATTTCAAGGAGGAGGCTGGGAAGAGCTTCCGCTTCCAGATTTCTGCTTGTTCTCCCGATGACCGCGCACTGCATCCTCGTGCCTGCGTCGAAAATCTTCCGGCATGTCAGCGTAGGGAATCCAACGAGAGCTCGCGTCGGGAATGCCTATGGAAGAAGAGGATCGAACGAAGAGTCCACGGCTTCCCGAGTCCAGCACCAACTGAAGGTGCTTCACCGTTGTCTGACAGAATTGGCTGACCCCCAGGGTCTGTGATTCCATATAGACACGGGCATAAGCCAGGGATTCCGGCGTCCATGCGCGGGCGTGATCGGTCGGCTTCTGTGGATCACGACCGTAGATCAAATCCTCTCCAGTCAAACGGAATGTCACCATTGTCCCTGCATCCAATTGTTGCGGCAGAGCAAGTTTGAGGTCGGTAGCCACACGGTTGGAAGAATAGGTGTTGGCGGCGGGAGCAGGCTGCTTTGTATTTGGATCAAGCCCGGCATATTGGCTTCGGAAGAGGCTTTCGAAGTCCTCCTTCTGTTCTGATCGAAGATTTCCGTAGGCGATTTGGAATCCGCCTGACTTGGCGTCATTCCGCTGCTGTCGTGAAAGTGACCCGTAAAGCCGCAGCATGCGCGGGTCCATCGTCAACCCGTCTTCCATGCCGACGGAAAGGCTGATGAACGTGGTTGCGGTGCGCAAGCCTAGGTCCGTTCCTGCGGCAATCGCGATGTCGGCCAGCCAGTCGAGCGCCTCCAGCCCGCGGCGATTCTCGGCGAGGTATGCCGCGAGTTCGCGGCGTGGGGCTCGGGACAATCGGGATTCGCGCAGATCGCGGGGGCGGATCAAGGCGATTCCATCCCTCATCCGCATCTCTCCTGATGTCATCAAGCCTTTCCGAATGACTTCTGCCAATGTGCGGTCCTTCTCATCCCAGCCGGTTGCCCACAGGAAGGCCCCATCCGGCACAATCGCCGCGACATCCGATCCGGTCTGCTTTCCAGCGGCTCGGATAGCATGGTGAAATCGGCTTGTGAGGAAGTCCTGAGAGTTGTCCAGAAGCCCCGATCGCAAAGGGTTTGCCATGCCCTGCGGAGCGTGTGCGAATGTCCACCAGTCCTGGGGCATCTCGTAGGGAACCGAGAGCGGCTCCAATCCATCCTTGATCTCCTCAGCTTGCAGAGTCAAGGGAACATCCTGGCGCATGGATAGGTGTTCGATCATCCATTCACCTCCGAAGGCTCTCAAATCCACGCTCAATTCTCCCCATGAGTTGCGGACGGTCAGGCACCAGAGGAGCGGCGACGGCATCTCAGCCATGTAGAAGTAGAAGAACATCGGGAATTCTCCTCGAAGTTGGGCGGCTTCAGCAGTCATTCCTCTGGCCGCCATCTCGCGAGCCAGGGTCTGTCTTTCCTGATCGAGATCGGCGAAGATCGCTTCACTCCCGCGCGGCAACCGGAGGCATCGTTCCGGGGGATTGAGCAGATAGCTGCGCTCCTCCCCGTCAGGAATTTCGGCCAGGGCATCAGAGCCAAGGGCGTGGATCAAACGCAGGATGGCGCGTGGGATCGGCGAGCGGCGCGACATCTCGTTGTTGGCATCATGCAATCCAGGCAACTGGCTCCCCTGCCATTTCAATCCCTCTTGAACCAGAGCTGCGGCTGCTTTCTGATCGACGGGCGGTGGGCTGGGATTCTTGGCCAGCCAATTCGCTATCGCGGCCCGCCGGATGGGAATGGCCGGATCGGCCATCGGCCACGGGGAGGTGAATGTGATTGTCCCATTCTTTTCTGTCCACGTTGCATCGCAGAGCGCGGCGAGCGCATCCAGAGCCTGGATTCCGGTCTTCTCACGAAAGTCCACGCAGACCCAGTCCCTCGCCG
>JAEYWW010000149.1 GCA_023428805.1 Armatimonadota bacterium
ATGCTGCCCAGTGATTCAAGCTGGCGGCCCTCGATGGTGAACTGAGCCTTCTTGATCTCGGGGAATTGGCCGAGGGTCGTCAGGATGCCAACGACGATCGACTTTTCATCATCGGTTCCATATCCCGCCTCGAATTTCGGAGAGAACTTCAGGGTGATGATGCCCCCATGAGTTTCTAGTCCGATGAGCCGGGCTTCCTTGTCGACGGCCGGAATTTGGTCGAGGTACTCGTTGACCGCGGTGATGATGGCATCGCTGCCCTGGGCGACCGTTGTTGTGCTCTCCTTGAATGTCAGTTCGCCGTTCTCATAGGTCGGCTTGAGCACCTTGACCTGAGTCGCTTCGCCCTTCTGCTGACCGGAGACTTCGATCGACGGCTTGTCGGTCTGCTCATCGGGCTTCTGCGTGGCCTCGTGCCGCTGCTCCGCTTCGGGCACCTTGAACGCCGGGCCATTCACCACGTAGGCGGCGAGGCCGGTGAAGCAGAAGACCCCGACCAAGATCGCGACTGTCGCGCCCTTGGCGGCTCCCTTCTTGGCGCTCACCTCGGTGTCCCCCCGAAATAGACTCGGACGCCTTCGGCGATGGCCTTGGCGATGGACTGCTGAAACTCCAGTTGCTGCATGCGGGCTCGATCCGTTTTGTGGTTGATGAATCCTAGTTCAAGAAGAGTGGAGGGCATCTCCGAGTTTCGGAGAACCGCAAATCCGCTCTTGTAGATGCGCTGGTCGCTCCACACCCCGATGTTGGGCAGCTTGCTGACCTTCACCATTTCGGTATGGATGCACTGGGCGAGCAGCATCCCGATGGGATCCTGCTTGTGGTGGAAGCTGATGGTGCCCGAGCGGCTGTCGGCCACCGTATTCGAGTTGATGTGGATGCTGACGAAGATGGAGGCGTTGCTGCGATTGGCGACCGCGCTGCGCTCTCCGAGCCCGATGAAGGTGTCGTCCGTGCGCGTGAAGATCACGCTCGCGCCCATCGCGGTGAGCTGTCGTCCGGTCTCCTTGGTGATCGCGAGCGCGATGTTCTTCTCCATCGCCTCGCCATTCTTGGCTCCGGAATCGTGTCCTCCGTGCCCGGCGTCGAGCACCACAATCTTGCCGGTCATCTTGCCGTCCGAATTGTTCGGCAGGAAGACTTTGACGAGAATCCCCTCTTTGGAAGGACTCACCTGGAAGGCCATCGCCTTGGCGCAGGTCAGGGTCAGGACGGCGGAATCGGTCTTGGGAATGAAGCTGTAGTTGGTGACCAGGGGTGTGCCGAGATCGCCCGAGGAAATCGGGTCGGCGGGCGTCGCCTTGGGAATCGTGACTTCAATTTGGCGTGGATTGATGAATTTCGCGGTTGGTGAGCCGGGTGTTCCAGATCGAACCGGAATCAACAGTTCAATGCTCTTGCTGTTCTGTTCAATGGTGAGCGCGGGGGCGAGGACGGCGGTCACCGGGATTGGCTGTCCATTGACCGGGCCCGTCTGCTGTCCAATGCTGGGGTCCAGAGTCCGCAGGGCGACCTCGGTGGTGCGTCCCTGAGAGACTGGCATGATCGGCTGCCGGGCCATTTCGGGATGCTCGATCACGATGCGGACTGTGTTGTCGCTCACCTGCCCGACGCGCCAGCCCTGGGGCAGGCTATTGAAGGACCCCGGTGTGAACTCAGCTCCCACCAAATCCATCACGAACCGATCAGGGCCAGTAAGTTTGAATGTGCGGGGAAGGTACTGAAGCGTTCCGTCGATCTTGATGCCGGTTTTGGTGGCTTCGACATTGCGGATCCAGCTTCTCATGCGGAAGATTTTTCCGTCGGGGCTCCACGAAGACTTCGCGCCGAGGAACCGGGCGGCTTCGCTGAGGGAGACCATCGGCTTGCCCTTTTGCGAGAGCATCTTGACCCGAATGGTGCGCCCCTCGGCGTCGATGTCGGCGTCCGAATAGCGCGTGGTGACTTCCCACCCCCACTTGCGGACGACATAGGGCGCGGCGTAACATTCGTCACCGACGCGGAGAATATCTTGAGATGCGACGCCCTGATGGGTGTATTCGACGCTGACAGCTTGGGCGTCCTGCCCCAATGCTGCCGTTGCCGCCATCCATGGCGCCAGCACGGCCAGCCAAAACTTCATTGCGAATCCTGCAATCCTAGAGACGTATGATACCGCCCGAAAGGTACGGCAGAGTAGAATCCGGGACGGGAGGGCGATTAGCTCAGTTGGTAGAGCGTCTCGTTTACACCGAGAATGTCGCGGGTTCGAGTCCTGCATCGCCCACCACCTTCATCCCGTGGTCATTCATCGCGAAAGCCTGTTGGTCTGGTGGTTGAAGGAGGGCGATCTGCCCTTCACGTGGCGGCAGAGGTTCTCCTGGTGGGAGCAGATTTGCGGGAAGCCACATGAATTCGAGGTTGAGAGCCCGCTCGGCACTTTCCATCTGAAGCCCGCGCGGGGAACATTCCAAGGGGTCCTTCCAAGCGGGGATGAGGTCGAATACTACTCCATCCGCACACCCAACAGCAGTTCGCTCACTCTGCTCTGCCCTGGGAGGGGCAGAACCGCGAATTTTAAAGTCGAGTGGAGGCCGGTTGTCGGACGCAGCGCATTTGATCTCATGCTTCGGGAAAGAAAACTCGCGTTCTTTTCCAGCCTGGGGGACTCGTGGGATTTCGAATGGCTTGACCGCTCAGGATTGACTGACGAACAAGCCTTGATCTGCCTCCTGTGCGCTCCCATTTGGGAGTATTTCAGCTATCCTAGCCACGGGTGACGAGCCATGCCGCAGATAAGATCATTTGGTCAATATCCCAACTCGGGCATTCCGCCATACGACGCCTATGCCAGGCACGGCGTTGCAGATTCATTTCGCCGCCTGCATTGGGGAGAGCGTGAGTTCACGGTGGACATCGGAACAGGTTCAGGTGTGCTGGGGCTTGGGCTCGAAGTCATCATCAAGGAAGGATCCGCAAGGCTCGCGAGGCTTCAAGGGAGCCATGCGTCGGTCCGAGGTGAGTGGAACGATGGATCGGCGCTTGCCTATGAATGCGTGGGTGTCGATCAGAATGCGGTCGTTGGCCGCATTCAAACCGGCCACGAAGAAGGCCATTGGTGGCCGATGAAGAGCCTCGGCACCAAGGCGGCGCTGGGTCGGAGCATCGGACAGGCTCGCATCATTGCTGACAAGCCCTGGCAGGATTCGTTGCTCGAAAAGCAGATTCAGTGTGTGATGCGAATTCAAGAAGCGAAGACCGATGATCGCTATCTCCTCGCTCTGCTCCTGGCTCCGGTTGTGATGACCGCTTTCTGGTCTCCGTTCGCCACTTGTGACCCGGGGTACTGATGCCGCGTCTGCAACCTTGATTTGGTCTCGCGTGCAAGACGACGAGCATTTGATTCACCACTGCTTCGTCCATTCGGGCGGAGCGACGGGTTCGAATGTATAGTTATTTAAGTCCGCGATCATCTCGGGCTCGCCGTCGGGGAATGTGCGCCAACGGAAGAGGCAGCCCTGGTCCGCGAAGATCAGGCAGCCGTTCGCATCCGTGTCCACCCACATATCTCGAAACCCTGGAATTACCCAGTTCTTCCTCCTCTTTCCTTCCAGGTCCATCAGCTGCCACTCAAATTCGCCGCCTCGTTCGATCCGTCGAATGACTCCGTTGTCAAGCTGCTTTGTCCACAAGCCTTCTTGACGAACTTTCACCAGAGGACCAGAAGGATTTTCTGGTTCCTTTCCCCGCGCCACGTTCCATAAGGACTTCGCAAGTGCCTTGAAAAACGGCCCGGCGTAGCTGGCTTGATAGGAACTCACCAGAGTCCAGCCGCGCTTGAGG
>JAEYWW010000153.1 GCA_023428805.1 Armatimonadota bacterium
CCGCCTCTCCCTTGAGTGTAGGGCTTTGGCGCCGCGCTGTTCATGGGTGTCTCCCTCGGTCTGCTCGGGGGAGGAGGTGGAATTCTCACCGTGCCGATTCTTGTGTTTGCGTATGGCATTCCCGCAACCCAGGCGACCGGGCTCTCTCTGCTGATCGTCGGGGCGACAAGCTTCTTCGGTGCGATCCGCGAATATCTCGCAAAGAAACTTGATCTTCGTCTGACGCTCGAAATGGCCCTCCCCGCAATGGTCGGTGCTTTCTCGGCTCGGAAATGGCTTCTCCCCGCCGTGCCCGACCCCATCATCTTTGCGGAGTGGAGCATGGAAAAAGACCGCGTTCTCCTCGGAATCTTTGGGGGCATCATGCTGATCGTCGCATGGAGGATGCTCGTTCCACCTCCCTCGGAGGAGGCTACTTCCGCCATCCCAATCTGGCTTTTGGGTTTGGTGATCGGCGCAATCAGTGGAATTCTTGGGGCAGGCGGTGGATTCTTGATCGTCCCCGCACTGATCCTGGCAAACGGAGTTGACGCCAAAACCGCCGCGTCATCATCTCTGGCGATCATTGCGATTCAATCGCTTTTCGGGTACGTGGGCGAAGTCGGCCGGCCAATTCCGTTGGAAGTTCTGCTGCAGATGCTGTCCGGCAGTCTGATCGGGATGTTCGCAGGATTGGCGTTAAGGCCGCAAGTCAGCGACACCCACTTGAAGAAGGGGTTTGCGATTTTTGTGATCCTTGTCGGTCTATGGACCCTCTCGAAAGTTTGGGCATGAATCACTTTTTCGCTCACTCTCCTCTCACACTGCATGAGCCGCAAGAAAGAAATTTCGATCAGCGAACTTCGCCAGATGATGAGCCAAGGCGAACCAGTCGTTCTCATTGATGTCCGATCTCCGGGCGAATTTGCGTCGGGGCATGTTCCCGAGGCGATCAATATTCCCCTCGAACAGGTCAGTGCGCGTTTGAGCGACCTTCCCAACAAGCCCGTCGCCATCCTCTGCCAAAGCGGCAGGCGCGCAGGCATGGCCTGCGAAGTCTTGAGCGACCGCAGGGACGATCTGATGATCGTCGAAGGCGGCACCCAGGCCTGGGTCAAGGCGGGATACGGGACGGTTTCAACGACAGGCTCGCGTTGGTCTCTGGAACGCCAAGTCCGGTTGGCCGCAGGAATCCTTGTCCTCGTTGGAACCGGACTGTCGCTCTTTGCCAGTCAGGCATGGATCGGTCTCGCGATGTTCGTGGGAGCGGGATTGACGTTTGCGGGATTGACCAACTATTGCGGAATGGCGATGATCCTCGCAAAGCTCCCTTGGAATAAGCCAGCCGCCAAGGTCCAGCCAGTCTCGGAGGTTAAGGCGTGATTCTGAGGACTTTCTTCAACACACCTCTTGCCCAAGCGAGCTACCTGGTCGGCTGCGCGGCAACGGGAGAAGCGATTGTGATTGATCCCTTGCGAGATATTCAGCCCTATCTCGAAGAGGCAAAAAGGGAGGGCCTCCGAATCACTGCGATCACGGAGACCCATATTCACGCGGATTATCTCTCCGGCTCACGCGAATTGCAGGCCGCCACGGGAGCAAAACTCTTCGTCAGTGATGAAGGAGACGCTGACTGGAAGTACCTCTTCGCCTACGAACCAGGCGTAGTGTTGCTCAAGCATGGCGACCGCATCCACATCGGCAATCTCTCTTTCCTTGTCCTGCACACGCCAGGACACACTCCAGAGCACATCAGCTTTCTTCTGACTGATCATCCTGCCTCGGAGACCCCTCATTCACTCTTTTCGGGGGACTTCGTTTTTGTGGGCGATGTTGGGAGGCCGGACTTGCTGGAGCGGGCGGCCAACATGGAGGGCACGATGGTCGCCGGGGCAAAGCGACTCTATCGAAGCCTTCAAGATGTCAAGTCTCTGCCGGACACGCTGCTTGTCTGGCCGGCACATGGCGCGGGTTCCGCCTGCGGTAAGTCTCTCGGAGCCGTGCCTGTCAGCTCTTTGGGATACGAAAAGCTTGTCAACTGGGGATTGCGATCACCGTCAGAACCTGAATTCGTCAATGACGTGCTGTCAAATCAACCTGAGCCGCCTCGATATTTTAAGGAGATGAAGCGTTTGAACAAGGTGGGACCTGCTGTGCTCGGGTCGATGCCGAAGCCGCTCAGACTGCCAATCGACCTGCTCCCCGACCTTCTTGAATCAAAGGCTCAAGTCTTGGACACCCGCGCCGCCGATCACATCCGAGCGGGCATGATTCCGAATTCATTGGCACTACCCTATGGCCGCTCCTTCGTGACTTGGGCCGGGTGGCTCGTGAACTACGAACAGCCAATCTGGATCATCGCAGATGACCAGCAGGCAGCCAACGAAGCGGCTCGTGACCTCTCACTCATCGGGCTGGATCACGTCAAAGGCTGGTTCCCCTCAGATCAGCTCAATCATCTGCCTGAAGAATCGCGTGGAACCCCGATCCCATCTTCCACGTTCGATGATCTTTCCGACGAGGTTGAAATTGTTGACGTGCGCGGAGCAAATGAAGCAAGCCGTGGCATGGTGCCTGGGGCCAAGTCCGTTCCGCTCGGATATCTGTCTGATCGTATTCTTGAGTTTGATCGCAATGTTCCGCTGGCTGTTCACTGCCAATCTGGAGGGCGGTCGCCGATTGCGGTTTCGGTGCTCAGGCGATTGGGTCATCAAAATGTGATTGAAATTCCTTCAGGCTACTCCGGCTATCTTGCTCAAACATGCTTGAAACGGTCTGGGGGCTAATGATCAACCTCGTCCGATCCTCCATCGGAATCGAAAACCCCGAAGATTTTGATCGCTGATCTGGACCAGGCTCTCTCTCAAATCTAGTATTGATGCCCGTCAACAGCTGCTTGACGGGCATGATTTGAGTCCCGTCCAAGGAACTCATATCTTATCAATCGTATTTATCTCAACAGGCCATGCTGTTCTGGAGCCGGAATCGGGATTTTGAGGGGAGCGTCAGGGGTGAGTTGCCCGTGCTCTACCGCGTCGCCCGCCGGATGGGATGCTCGTCCGAGGAAGCCGAGGATGTCGTTCAGACAACATTGGTCAAGGCGTACCAAGCCTGGGATCGATTTGATGGCAGACATCTGCGGAGCTGGCTGATCCGCATTCTTCGCAATGAGCGGCTCATGCTTCTGCGTGGAGCGCATCCAACCGAATCGCTGGATGAACCTGCGGCGGCGGAGGCAGCCGAAGAACCTTTCTGGGACGAGATGACCTGGAGGCTCGCGGCGGATCGAATCAAGGACGAAATGGAGAGATTGCCGGAGGTGTATCGCATGACCATCCATCTCTGCGATGTCGAAGAACTGACTTATGAGGAAGCCGCTGAAGTGATGGAGGTTCCGATTGGAACCGTGCGATCGCGGCTGTTTCGGGCACGCGCGATGCTTCGGAAGCGGCTCTCCCCGATCACGGGACAACTGGAGGGGGCCTGGCTGTGAATTCGATGGACTGGCAGGAATTCGATGACGGCCTGATGAACCCCGAGGAGAAGAAAAAAGTTGAAGACCTGGTTCAAAACGACTCGGCTGCGGAGGCGGAACTGATGGGCTTTCGCGCCTTTCGGAAGACAGTCCGGGCCAAAGGTTTGGAAGAACCCGTTCCCATGCGCAGACTGGACGCGATGCTCCAAGATGTGGCTGGGCGCAAAAAGCCCAAGCCCCTGGCCTGGCGTCTCGTCCCCATCGGCGCAGCGGCCGTGCTTGCCATCGGAGCGGCTTTTGCTTATCCTCTGCTCAATGCCGCCCAGGACAACAAAGAGAAGATCGTCGCGGTCAACGACGCCGAGCAGGCCTGGGATATCGCCAGCAATGCGATGGACCGCCCGATGCCAAACATCCAGCTTGTCGGACTCGCCAAGATCGGCGAAGTGCGCTGCGGCAAAGATTACGTCTGCTACGAGATCATCATGAACGGCGAACCCTACTGCCTCAAGATGACCAAGAAGCCGCTCAACCGCTCGAACTGCAGCAAGGTCATCAAGGAGAACGCCACGTACTACGAAAGCCAGGACGTGGCGTGGAGCTGCGCGATGACCAACCTGAGCTACCAGGTCTCAGGCGGATCGAAGGAAGGCCGCTGGAAGATCGCGCTGCTCGCGCACCGCGAAGCCATGAGCGGCCTTCCGAAGCCTCAAGCGTAGATGTAGTCGCCCGTATGGGCGTCTTCGATATACGCCGCGAGGATGTCGATGCTCGCCTGCACGTCGTCGCGGTGGACAGTCTCGTTCACGGTGTGGACGTACCTCGTCGGAATCGAAAGCGTGAACGCCGGGATGCCGCCGTGCAGACGCTGAACTCCGCCCGCATCGGTGCCGCCCGCCGGCAGCAGCTCGATCTGATGTTTGATCTTCTTGTCCTCGGCCAGTTTGCGGAAGTGGGCGACCACCTTCGGATGGCAGATCAGGGATGAATCCATGAACTTGATCGCGGTCCCTTCTCCGAGCCGGGTGATGGCGAGGTCTTCGCTGATGCCCGGGATGTCGTTCGCCAGGGTGATGTCGATGGCGACCACGATGTCCGGCGCGAGTCCGGCGCCGCTGGCCGCCGCACCGCGCAGTCCAATCTCTTCCTGGACGGTGGCGACAGCGTAGACATCCACGTCATGGTTCGCCGCCTTCTTGACGGCCTCGATCATCACAAACACGGCAACGCGGTCATCCATCGCCTTGCAGGTCAGAAGATCGCCCATTGCGTGCATCCCTCGATCCATCGTGACCATGTCGCCAATCTGAACCTGTTCTTTGGCCTCCTCGCCGGAAAGGCCGCAATCAATGAAGAAATCTTCGGTCGTCGGAGCTTTGGGAGCTTCATTGCCAAGCATATGCTTCGGCTTGGTGCTCGGCATCAGAACGCCGTTCAGCACTCCGCCGCGGGTGTGGACCTTGACGCGCTGAGCGCACATCATGCGCGGGTCCCAGCCGCCGACGGGGTGGATTCGAAGGAAGCCCTTGCTGTCGATGAAGCGAACGACAAAACCGATCTCGTCCATGTGGGCGGCGAGCATGAGCTTCTTCTTGCCGGAGCCCTTCTTGAGGCAGATCAGGTTGCCCATCGCGTCGCTGGAAATCTCGCAGATGTCCTTGAGTTCCCGTCTGACAATCTCCCGAATCGCATCCTCCTGGCCCGGCACGCCATGCGCCTCCACGAGTTCGCGCAACAATTCAATGTTCACGCTTAATTTTTACCAGATTAAGCGACGAGTGTGGTGTCTGTGGCAGCGACAGAAACGCAGTTTCGACCGGCGAGTTTAGAACGATAGATGGCGCGGTCGGCCCCATCAACCAGCTTCGGCTTGGCATCTTCTCCCTTGCTCAGCGTGGAGACTCCAAAGCTGGCCGTGACCGGTCTCAAAGACCAGTTTCCAGCCTCGATCGCGGCTCTGATTCTCTCCGCGATCTGCAGAGCGACGTCCAAACCGGTTCTTGGAAGCAGGACAACGAACTCTTCACCTCCGTACCTCGCCGCCAAGTCAAAGTCGCGGATGCACTCGCGTGTGATCGAGGCGATCTGACGCAGAACTTCATCGCCCGCCGGATGCCCGAAAGAGTCGTTGAACTGCTTGAACAGATCGACATCGAAGAAGATCAGACTGAGTTGGCTGTTCCTGTTGTTGGCTCCTTTGACGGCGTCATCGAGTGCCATCTGGAATGCCTTGTGATTCCGCAATCCCGTCAAGCCGTCCGTTGTCGCAAGATCAGCCAGGAGTGCGTTGGCCTTCTCCAACTCCTGCCTCTGCTGCTCCAGAGCAAGATTCTTCTCCTTGATCTCATCGATGTTCTGAGTCAGCTTTGCCTCGATTTCTTTGCGGTGCGTGATGTCTTGGTAGAAGACGCTCAAGCCTGCGGCGCGGGGATAGATGCGGAAAGCCAGCCACCTCTCAGCGCTCTCGTCGTACATTTCAAACGCGGATTCTCTGCCCTCCGCCAGAACCAATCGGCAGTGATCCTCGAAGGAACAGTTGTGCCAGGAGGGCCGCACATCGAAAACATCCCTTCCCACAATGGCATGGGGCGCAATTTGAAGGAAGTGCGCCGCCGCACGATTGGCGAAGGTGAAGATGAAATCTGGACCAACCGCAAAGAAGCAGTCGCGGATCGACTCCACCATTTCGGAGAGAGCGCTGTTGGCCTCTGCAACTTCAAATTCGGCCTGCTTCTGCGCTGTGACATCCAATCCAGTGCCGCGATAGCCAATCAAATCACCCTGCTCCCCCCAGATGGGAGTGCCGCTCAATCGAATCCAGACCTGACTTCCATCTTTATGAATGCAGGGATAGTCTTGATCGCGGAAGACGGCGCCTCGGGAATAGAGCCATCCAAGCCTTGTGGAGAGCCGCTCACGCTCGTGAGGCTGCATGAACTGCATGCACGAGCGACCAACAATCTCATCGACTTCATAACCCAAAATCGAAGTAATCCTGTCGGTCACGAAGGTGAGGACGCCATGCATGTCGACTTCGTAGACATATTCCCCGGCAGCTATGGTGACGTCCTTGAATCTCAGCTCGCTCTCCTTCAGAGCAAGCTCGGTCTGTTTGCGTTCTGTGATGTCTTCGATGGAGCCGGAAAGACGGACCACCGATCCCGTATCGTCTTGAATAGACAAACCCCGCATATGCACCCAACGGATGCAATCCGGCCGCTTCACGCGATATTCAAGAGACAGCCCTCCGCCATCGCGAAGACATTGGTGGAAGAGATCACTGACTCGATCACGATCATCAGAATGAATGCACTCAAGCGTGATGGTGCAGTCGACAATATCCGACTCACCCAGCCCGTAGATTTCTCTCGCGACAGGGGAGAAATAGAATCTGCTCTGATTGACAACGAAGTCATAGATGCCGACCGAGGAGCCCCTCACGGCCAAGTCGAATCTCCTCTCAGACTCGGCGAGAGCCAGTTCTGTGTTCTTCCGATCGGTGACGTCTTCGAGCGATCCTGCCATCCGCGTCGGCGCGCCATTCTCATCCCAGATGGCCTGCCCCCGATGGTGCACCCACCTTGTCTGACCGCTGTCGGTGATGACTCGGATCGTCAATTCAAAAGGCTGCTTGCGCTGCAGATGCCCTTCGAGCGCAAGCTTGGCGGAGGGCCGATCCTGCGGGTGGACGCGCCGCCAAAATTCGTCGCCCTCGCCGGAGAAATTGTCTGGCTCCGCCCCCATGACGGCCATCGTGCGGGGAGACCAGTACATGGTGTCCGTGACAACATTCCAATCCCAGATGCCGACGTCGCTTCCTTGAACAGCGAGTTCAAATCGTTCTTCACTGGCCCGCAAGGCCTCCTCCGCGCATTTTCGCCGGGTGATGTTGAAGGCGGAAATGATTCCACCGATCACCTGGCCATTCACGTTTTTGAGAGGGTAGGAGACGACATAGAGCGTGCAGTCTTCAGAGGAATCGGGCAAGGCGAACGCCCATTCAAATTCCCGCTTCTGCCCCCTTTCCAGCACATCCCGCATCACTTCCAATATGAGGGATGACCTGTGCGGCAGGTTGAAGATTGCCAGCAGATGCTGGTAGACCGCCATGAAGGGCTCAATCTTGAAGAGGTCGCTCATCGCGGGATTCCACTCCTGGATCATCCCGTCGCGATCATAAGTGAGGCATCCGACAGGCAGGCCGCCAAAAAGCTGCTGGAATCGATTGCTCGCAAACTCGAAAAACGTCGTTTGGTCGTTGGCATGCTGGAGCGCGAGCTCCTGTTCGTATGTCTTGCGCTCCAGCTCATGCCGGGTTTGCTCCAGCACGAGATTCGAAGCCTCCAGTTCGGCCTTTTCCCTCACAACCTGGGCGACAAGGCGCCGCACGCGGCTCATGAGCGGGAGGACACAGAAGAGGAGCAGAACGCCGATCTCGACCGTCAGCAGCAGCCGCATCATCGACTGATGGAAGAATGCGCCGCGCACCCGATCATCGATGATTTCCTTTGTATTGCGGACATGGAGGTCAAGCCACATCGAGAATTGGATGCCCGCTTTTTCAAGATGAGCAAAGCTCTCTGCCCGCTCCAAGGCAGGTGAATCAGCGTATTGATTCGCCGCCTGCATGAAGCCGAGACCCAGAGCCTGAAGCTGGCTTTGCCTTTCCTGGTCGCTGCCAGCCCCACCCGGATGGGAAGGCTTGGAATCCAAGCTCATTTTCTCCAATTCCGCAAGCGACTTCTGCAGCGGCGCGAGGGCTGCTTGATTTTGCCTGGCCCGGTCCGCTTGGTCAATGATCTGTGCAACAAGCGCTCGCTGATCCGTCGCCCGCTTCATGGTCGTCATATCGCGCTGGATCAAGGAGGAGGATTGGCTGTCGGTGATCCCCGCCCATGCGAGGGTGAAGACGATGCCAAGCGCGACAATGACAGCCCCGAAAACATACAGTTTTCGAGGAGTGTCGCTCCAATCTTGACGGCCTCCGGTGCCCATATAGCCCTGCTACTCTATTAGTAATCGGGTGCTGAATCGCAAAACCCCATACACGCCAACCTCCCCGATCAAGCTTCAGGCGAAAGGTAATCTTGAGGCAGAACTTATGGCCCACAACGTCATCATCATCGGCTCTGGACCCGCCGGATACACAGCCGCCCTCTACGCCGCCCGCGCCGACCTGAAGCCCATCCTCTTCTCAGGACCGGAACCCGGCGGACAGTTGATGATCACCACCGATGTCGAGAACTACCCCGGCTTTCCCGAGGGCGTGATGGGACCGGAAATGATGGAGCTTTTCAAGAAGCAATGCGAGCGATTTGGCACCGAAATCCATCATAAAATGGTCACTCGCGTGGACTTCAGCCAGCGCCCGTTCAAGGTCTGGACAGGCGACGAAGAGCACGAGGCGCTCACCGTCATCATCGCGACCGGAGCCGCCGCCAAATGGATCGGCTTGGAGACGGAAAAAACGTTCGGCGGGTTCGGCGTCAGCGCCTGCGCGACCTGCGATGGCTTCTTCTTCAGGGGTCGAAATGTGATCGTGGTCGGCGGTGGGGACACCGCAATGGAGGAGGCAAACTACCTCACGCGCCACGCCGACAAGGTCTACGTCATCCACCGACGCGACACTCTGCGCGCCAGCAAGATCATGCAGCAGCGGGCCTTGGAAAATCCCAAGATTGAGTTCATCTGGAACGCCGAGATCAAAGAAATCCTCGGTCAGATTGAGCCATTCAAGAAAGTGACCGGAGTGCGTCTTTCCTCCACGGTAGAAGACAGGCACTGGGAGATGGATATTGATGGGATCTTCGTCGCCATCGGGCACAAGCCCAACAGTGAAGTCTTCCTCGATCAGTTGGATTCCGACGAATTGGGCTACTTGACAGTGGAGCCATTCAGCACGAAAACCAAAGTTCCGGGTGTCTTCGCCTGCGGCGATGTCACCGACCGCACCTATCGCCAGGCGATCACGGCGGCGGGATCAGGCTGCATGGCGGCCATTGATGCCGAACGATTCCTCGAAGAACAGGGTCATTAACGTAAGGAGATATTGATGGTTGAGTCGTACCTGATGACGGTTGCTCTGCTCTTCAGCGGCATGTCGGGATTGGATGTCCCGAAAGCGGAGAACCGCTACCTCGATGTGAAGCTGGATGGCATTGACAAATCGGGAAGCACGCTCACCATCAACACCCGCCTGGAGCCTTTGGAGAACCTGAAAATCTCTCCGAAAGGCGAATATGCCTTCACTCATGTCAGCGCGGGATACGGAATGAGGAAGGACCAGGATTTTCTCGGCCTCAAGTTCCAGGTGTTCGCACAAGACGTCGCGACCATCGAAAGGCTCGCGCACCCGGCCAATCGCCTCCTCCTGCGCCTTTGGGATTTCAATGTCAATCGTCTGCGCCTCGACCATCGGCGGGACATCCCGTTTGTCGATGTCTATCTCACCAACGAGGGACAGGCGGGCGGCGAGCATCTGATGGGAGTCGATCCGGGAGAAGTCGACAGCAACGGCACTCCGCGCCGAGCCAACATGATCTACATCTATAAGCTCGCGACGTTCAAGGATCCCGTCGAACAATGCCGCGAACTGGCTCATGAGTACGGCCACGCCTCGATTCCCGCCATCGGTGGATTCTCGGGACCGGAAAACTGGGCGAACGGCGATGTGGGCGAACGCATTTACCTCTCATGGATTTCCGCCGAACTGAAAGCCGGCGCCCTCAAGCCGGAGGACGCGATGGGCGTTGCTCCCGGAGGACTGGAAAATTATCTCAATTCCAAGGTGACTCCGATGATCAAACGGATCGGCCAGAATGGCCCAAACGCGGCGCTGCTCGCCCAAACGGATGCCAAGGCGTTTGACGAATACGTCGCCACGGCGGTCTACTGCGAGGCGATTCTGCCGCGAGTCTCCTTCGCCAGGTCGCTCGCATTGCAGAACGGCACCAAGGCGACCGACTACTTCAAAGCGGTGAGTGATGCGATCTCGGAAAGGGAGCAATGGGAGCCCCGCATCCCGGAAGCTCTGAATGGTTTTCCCATCTGGATTCCACTCGTCAAGGGAACCATCAAGGGCGCGAAAATTTTGGAAAAGAAAGGAGATTGGGCCAAGGTTCAACCTTCCAGCCAGACGGTCATCATCACGAACCCACCCATCGACAACAACCAGTCGAAGGCAAAGTCCTAGTAAGCTACAGCAAATGTTCGCACTCCTCACCGCCATCGTGCAGCCGCAGCAGCCGGAGCCGTTCAAAGTTCTCGTCTTCTCGAAGACAGCCGGCTTTCGGCATGATTCGATTGAAACGGGCACGAAGGCTTTGAGGGAACTGGGAGCCAAGTATGGATTCACCGTCGATGCCACCGAGGATGCCGAGCAGTTCGGACGGGCAACCCTGCGCCCCTACAAAGTCGTCGTCTTCCTCAATACGACGGGAGATGTCCTCAACAGCCGCCAGG
>JAEYWW010000157.1 GCA_023428805.1 Armatimonadota bacterium
GGGTGGAACCAGGGCACGCTGCGGTTCCCGGGCCAGCAGGCTGGAGATGCCGTTTACGGCGGTTTCTACACTCAACCGGAAATGAAGCAGATCGTCGCCTATGCCAAGGAGCGATATGTGGATGTCGTGCCCGAGATTGAAATGCCGGGCCATTGCCTGCCCGTTCTCAGCGCATATCCCGAACTTGGGTGCCGCCTTGATCGTCGGCCGGTCAACAACGTTCTCTGCCCCGCGAATCCAAAGGCGATGGAGTATGCAAAAGCCATTCTGGATGAGACGATGGCGCTCTTTCCGTCCAGGTACATCCACATCGGCGCAGACGAAGTGGATCGGAGCAACTGGAAGCTTTGCCCTGATTGCCAGGCTCTGATGAAGCGCGAAGGACTGACCGATGACGCTGAGCTGCAGAGCTGGTTTGTGCGGCAGATGGATGCCTACATCCGCTCAAAAGGCCGGACGATGATCGGCTGGGACGAGATTCTGGACGGCGGACTCGCCGAGGGCGCGACAGTCATGTCTTGGCGGGGAAGCGAAGGTGGCATCGAAGCCGCAAAGCAGGGCAAGCACGCGATCATGAGTCCGAACAGCCACTGTTATTTCGACTATTCCTACGACAACATCTCGACGCAGCACGCCTACACGTTCAAGCCGATTCCTGATGCGCTGAAGGGCGGCCAGCGCAGGATGATTTTGGGCGGACAGGCCAATGTCTGGACCGAGTGGATCGAAACTGAGGATCGTGTTGAATACATGATCTTTCCGCGCATGGCGGCCATCGCGGAGTCGGTCTGGCTGCCGGAAGAAAAGAAGAATTGGGAGGATTTCCGAACACGCCTTCTGCCGTATATGAAGCGGCTCGACAAACAGGGAATCAACTCCTGTCCACCAGCTCCCGGATTCACAGATCGCGCCGTGATCTTCCAAGGGAAGACGACAATTTCAGTTCCTGTGGAGAAGAATTCTCCCTGGGTTCTCCGCTACACCACCGATGGCTCGACGCCTACGCTGAAGTCGCCGATCTATACCAAGCCGTTTTCGGTGGACAAGGCGATGCAGATCAAGTTTGCATACGTGAACTCGAAGAACGTCGCAGGCACGGTGTCGACAATCTCGACTGGCCTGAAGCCTGAGGCTTCTTCAAAAATCCTGTGGGCGAACGGTCTGCATGTATCCATTTTTGAAGGAAGATGGAGCAAAGTGCCGGAATTTGCCAGCCTATACACCACGAAAATCGCTGTTTCCGACAAACTCACGACCGATCATCGACCGAGAGAAGACTTCTATGCGCTGTGGTTCCAGGGCTGGATCAGGATCGATACGCCGGGCGAATACACTTTTGAACTCGGGAGCGACGACGGAAGCTGGCTCAAGATCGCCGGAGCGAAAGTAGTGGATCATGATGGCCTTCATGGATTCACCTTGAAGACGGGCAAGGTGACCTTGCAGAAAGGCGTCTATCCCATCGAAATTGGATACTTTGAGGCTGACGGCGCAGATCGGCTTTCCGTTCGCTGGCAGGGGCCAGGTTCAAAAATGAAGCCGATTGCGGGGAGTCATCTGGGTATCAAGATCAAGGAGTAGGCATCAGCCGCCCTCTTGACCGAATGGTCAGGAGGGCGCTTGGTGCTACTTCTGTTTGCCAGACTCGTCTTCCAGCATCGCGCCCAATTCCTTGGCGCCCTCGCTTGTGGGCCAGATTGCGCGGACTTCCGCAAGAGTTTTCTTGGCTTCATCGAATCGTTGTTGCGCCAATTGAATCTGAGTGAGATTGAGCAGATATTTCTGGCTTGCCGGAGAATCCTTGTGGGGAGGCACAAGCCGCAGAGCGGCGCGGATTTCGTCTTCCGACACGCTTAATTGGTTGTTTGAATAGGCGATGTTTGAGAGGTCGCTATGGCACTCCGCCATGATGAACCGATCCTCGGAGGACGCCTGCGCTGGATCAGGGGCATTCAGCAGCGCCTGCTCGAAGTTCTCCTGGGCGGCGTCCCGCTCGCCCAGGGCCAGGAGTGTTTGGGCGTTGACGACATAGATGCGGTACTTGGTGGGGTCGAATGCGATCAATCCCTTGATCATGGGCTTGGCCTTCTCCAAATTGGCCAAATCCTGAGCGTTGAGAGGCTGGCTGGTCACATTCTTCATCAAGGCATCTTTGGTGAGTTCAGCCACCTCGCCGAAGACCCGATCAGCCTCAACTTGATCCCGGATGACCTTGGTCGATCCTCCCGAGCAGCCAGCGAGAGCCGTCCCAAGAACAATCACGGCGGCCATTCCACCCAGCCCAATCTTAGTTCGCAACAATGATCACCAGCCTTCCCGGCACAACAATGATCTTGCGGATCGTTTTGCCCTCGGTATGAAGTTGGACGTTTGAGCAGCCCAAAGCGGCTTGCTTCAGGGTTTCTTCGTCGATGTCCGCAGAGACATCGACCGTGTCGCGCAGTTTGCCGTTGACTTGGACCGCGATGGTGACAGCAGAGTCCTTGGCGAGGTCCTCGCGTCCTTGGGGCCATTCGAGCTGGTAGGTGAAGCCGGAACGACCGTACTGCTCCCAAATCTCATCTGCCGAGTGCGGAGCGACGGGCGCAATGACGATCAGGAAGCTCTCAATCGCCTCGCTCAATGCCATCTGCTCCTGCTCCGTGGGCTCCTTGAGAGTCTTGAGGATGTCGTTGATCGTGTTCACGAAGACCATGCAGGCCGACACGTAGGTGTTGAATGCAAAATCCTCGATGTCCTTCGTGGCCTTGATGATGAGCTTGTGCGTCGCACGCCGGATGTCGGCCGTCGCGCCAGCTGCGTCATCGCCTAGTTCCCAACGCCAATTCGGCAGATACCAATCCTGCAGGTCTGACGCGAGCTTGAACACCCGGCTCAGGAACCGGACGCAGCCTTGAATGCCGTCTTCCGACCAGGCCACGCTCTGCTCGAAGGGCGCAATGAAGAGTTCGTAGATGCGGAGGGCGTCTGTGCCGTATTGCTCAACCGCCTCGTCCGGGGTTACGACGTTGCCCTTGGATTTCGACATCTTCTCCGAACGGGTGAACCGGTCGGAGACCGGAAGCTTGTCGTATTCGGCTTTGGGGATGCGGATGCCGTCCTCGCCCACTTCCAGAGTCTCGCCTTCGCGGGCGTGACGGTAGTAGGTCGTCGCCTGAATCATGCCCTGGTTCATCAACCGCTGGAAGGGCTCTTTGACGCTCACATAGCCTGCGTCATAGAGCACTTTTGTCCAGAATCTTGCATAGAGCAGGTGCATGACCGCGTGCTCTGCGCCGCCGACATAGCAGTCCACGGGCATCCACTCCTCGGCCTTCTTCCTGTCCCACGGTTCCTCTTCGTTGTGCGGATCAATGAAGCGCAGGAAATACCACGAAGAGCAGGCGAAGCCGCCCATCGTGTCGGTTTCGCGGGTGCCGAGTGTCCCCTCGCGGGTGGTGGTATTGAGGAAGTCGGGGATGTGCGCCAGCGGGCTGCTGCCGTCGGCACCGGGTTCGTAGTGGTCCACGTTCGGCAGTTCGACGGGCAGGGAAGAATCCGGCACGGTCTCCGCATCGCCCTCTTTGTCGTAGACAATCGGGATTGGACAACCCCAATAGCGCTGGCGGGAAATCAGCCAGTCACGGAGCTTGTAGTTGACCTTCCGCTCCCCAATCCCTTCGCTCTCCACCCATTCGGTGAGGTTTTTCTGAGCCTCTTGGACGGTCTGCCCGGAGAAGGAGCCCGAGTTGATGAGGTAGCCGTCTTTGGCGGGATAGGGCAGCTCTTCGGGATACGTCTTATCGGTCGTATAAGACTCATAGGTTTCCTCGCTCGGAGCAATGACCGGGATCACATCCAGTCCGAACTTCTTGGCGAACTCATAATCGCGTTCGTCATGCCCCGGCACCGCCATGATCGCGCCGGTGCCGTAGCCCATCATCACGTAATCCGCAATCCAGATGGGAACGGCTTTGCCGTTCGCGGGATTGGTGGCATACGCTCCTGTCCAAACCCCGGTCTTCTCACGCTCCGCATTCTGCCGAGTTGTCTCACTGAGCGACTTTGCGGCGGATTGATAGCTTTCAATTTCAGCTCTGCGGTCAGCACTCACCTGACTCTTGATCGATTCGACCAGTGGATGCTCGGGGGCGAGGACGCAGAAAGTGACCCCGAAAATGGTGTCAATACGGGTGGTAAACACTCTAAAGGATGGAGCCTTAACCTGAGAAAGAACTTCGAGGCCAGTAGAAGGCACAGCAACCTGAGATACATTGCCCTCTTTGAAGACAACATTCATCTCAAACTCGACTCCCTCGCTCCTCCCGATCCAGTTCCGCTGCTGATGCTTGATCCCTTCGGGCCAGTCGATGTCGTCCAGATCATCAATCAGCCTTTGCGCGTAGGCGGTGATTTTGAAGAACCACTGGGGGATCTGCTTTTTTTCGACGGGGTTGCCGCACCGCCAGCAGAGGCCGCCCTGGACTTCCTCATCGGCCAGCACGGTCTTGTCCACCGGGCACCAGTTGACTGCGGCGTTCTTGCGGTAGGCGAGTCCGCGGTCATAGAGCAGCTTGAAGATCCACTGAGTCCAGCGGTAGTAGCTCGGCTCGCTCGATTTGAAGGTGCGCGACCAGTCGTAGGTGATGCCGATCAAGTTCAACTGCCGCGTGTAGTTGGCGGCGTACTCATCAATCATCTCGCCCGGATGCCGTTTCCTGCGGATCGCCTCGACCTCGGCGGGCAGACCGAAGGCATCGAAGCCCATCGGATGCAGGACGTTGTGGCCCTGCATGTACTTCATGCGGCAGAGCACGTCGGCGGGGATGTAGTTGCGGGCGTGGCCAACGCTGAGCCCTGCGCCGGAGGGGTAGGGGAAGAATTCAAGCCCGTAGAACTTGGGTCGCCCCTCCTCTTCGCGCGTTGCGAAGAGATCGGCGTCCTTCCACCGCTCCCTCCACTTCGCCTCAAACGTCCCCGGCTCGTACCGATCCTGCATGTGTCCCAAGTTTGTACCCGGGGAGCTTGGAACGCCTTCGTATAAGTCTTATAAGACCTATACGACCTATTCCCGACGCATCCGCGTGATCAGCCGAGCCCCTCGCTTCCACGAGAAGTAGGCGAATATCCATTGCAGCAGGACCAGGGCTCGATTTCGGAAGGTCAGCAGCTTGATCAGGTGGACAAAGAGCCAGGCGAGCCAGGCGATGAGGCCGGTCATGCGGGTATTTCCGAATTCCACGACCGCCGCGCTTCGCCCGATGGTCGCCATCGAACCCGGGTCCTTGTAGTGGAAGGCGTACGCCGCAGGCCAGCCGCGCAGGCTCCGCTCAATCGCATCCGCAACGTATGCGCCCTGCTGCATTGCCACGGGAGCGACTCCGGGCAGGACGAGGTCGCCTTCCTCAAACCGCGCCAGATCACCGACGGCAAAGACATTCTCCAACCCGATCACGCGGCAGTGATCGTCCACGCTGATCCGTCCTCCGCGATCAGCGTCCACCTTCAGCCAGCGCGAGGCCGGGTTTGCCTCGACTCCGGCAGCCCAGACAACCACACCCGTCGGAATGTCGCCCCGGCTCGTCTGAATCATGCCTTCGCGGATGTCCGTGACGCGGGTGGCGAGCCAGACATCCACGCCGATTTTCTCAAGATGATTCCTGGCGTACTCCGACAGCTTGGGATCAAATGTGGGGAGCAGACGCTCGCCCAGTTCGATCAAGATGACCCTCGCGTTGGCCGGGTTGATCGCGCGGAAGTCCCGCGCCAGCACCCGCTTGCCAAGCTCAGCGATGGCGCCCGCCATTTCGACGCCCGTCGGACCACCGCCGATGACGATGAAAGTCATCAGCCGATCCCTCTCTTCATCGCTGCGGGCCATTTCGGCCTGCTCAAAACAGGTCAGGAGTTGAGAGCGGATTTCGATGGCGTCGGCGATGGACTTCATTCCGACCGCGGTCGCCGACCATTCCGGCCTGCCAAACCAGCCATTCTTCGCCCCGGCAGCGATCACCAGATAGTCATAGGGGGACGCGCCCTCGGAGTGTTTGACGACGCGGGCGGAAGTGTCGATATCCAGCACTTCCGCCATCAAGACTGTCACGCGCGGGTCGTCGCGAAAGATGCTCCGGATGGGATAGGCGATGTTGGCCGGACTGAGGCCCGCCGTGGCGACCTGATAGAGGAGCGGCTGGAACAGGTGGTGGTTCTGCCTGTCGATCAGGGTGATTTCGCAGGGGGCTTTGCGAAGTTTTTTGACCAGCGCGATCC
>JAEYWW010000192.1 GCA_023428805.1 Armatimonadota bacterium
GAACTGGAAGCTCCCGGTGAGACGACCGCGACCCCATCTCCAGACCCGTCACAACCGACCAAGGTCGTCATTGAGATTCCTGCCGGCTCGGATCCCAAAGATGCCGCGCGCCGTATTCTTGGGGTCGATCAAGATGCTGATTTTGAAGCGGTCCGCAAGGCTTATCTTCGATTGAGCAAGCGATCTCACCCCGGGCAGATGCCGAGCGGGAGCGAGGAGCAGAGGCAGGCCGACATGATTCACCGACGCGTTCAGTGGGCATACAATCTTTTGACTGCGGATACTTCGGACATCAAAAAGCGGTTTGGCTCACTCGAAGTTGACTGACTCTTTTGTGCGTCAACCATCTGGCCGAAGATATAATAAAGAAAGAGCGGATATTTGATTCCTTTCAATGTGGAAAGCGCGATCATGACTCATCTTTATGGCCGAACCTGTCCCTGTCCAAGACCTTTTTCCAGAAGGTCTGCGGAAGCTGATCGATATCACCCGCAGACAGCGGCCCGACGCTGACATCCACAAACTGACGGCTGCCTATCAGCTCGCAGTTTCCGCCCATGAGGGACAGACCCGCAAGTCGGGCGAACCCTATGTCACCCATCCGGTTGAAGTCGCGGAGATCGTCGCCGATCTGCGAATGGACGAGGACACCATCATCGCGGCGATTCTGCACGACGTGATCGAGGACACCCCGATCACTCCCGAGCAGATCGAGGAAAAGTTCGGCAAAGATGTCCGGGCGATGGTTGAAGGAGTGACCAAGCTCAAGCTCAACCTCCCCGAAGAGGCCAGCGAAAACCAGAAGCGGCTGGCGGAATCTCATCGAGCCGCAGAAAGCCTCCGCAAGATGCTCCTCGCGATGGCAAAGGATGTGCGCGTCATGGTCATCAAGCTGGCCGATCGGCTGCACAATATGCAGACGCTTGACAGCCTGCCTCCCACGAAACGGGTTCGGATTGCAAACGAGACGCTGGACGTCTATGCGCCGCTTGCGGCCCGACTGGGAATATGGCAGGTGAAGTGGCAGTTGGAGGACCTCAGCTTCAAGGCGCTGCATCCCGACGAATTTCGGCAGATCAGCGAGATGGTCTCGAAAACGCGCCGTCAGCGCGATCAAGAATTGGAGCAGGCCATCGCGCTCCTGCGGGTCAAATTGGATGCGGCGGGGCTGACCAATGCCCGGATCATGGGGCGCAGCAAGCACCTCTACAGCATCTTCAACAAGCACATCAAGCAGGATGTGCCTTTCGAGGAGATCTACGACCTCACCGCGCTCCGAATCATCGTGGACACCAAGGCGGAATGCTATATCGTTCTCGGCCTGATCCACGATTTGTGGCTGCCGATGCAGGGCATCTTTTTTGACTACATCGGAACGCCCAAACCCAACGGCTACCAATCTCTGCACACCAAGGTCATCGGGCCGAGCGGCGATCCGCTGGAAGTCCAAATTCGGACTCAGGAGATGCACGATGTTGCGGAGCTTGGAGTCGCGGCGCACTGGAGCTATAAGGAGGGGAAAACGCTCAAGGAAGCGCCGTCGCAGATGTCAACCCTGCGGCAGCAGCTCTTCGACTGGTCCTCCGATTCGCGGACCTCATCAGACTTTCTGCGGACAGTCTCCAGTGATCTCTTCACGGAGCAGGTCTTCATCTTCACGCCGAAGGGCGACGTGATCGACCTGCCGGTGGACTCGACTCCAGTCGATTTTGCGTTTCGTGTCCACACTAATCTCGGGCTGACCTTGATCGGATCAAAAGTGAATGGCGCGATGGTGCCTCTGAGCCACAAACTGCACAACGGCGACGTGGTTGAGCTGATCACACGCTCCAATGCCCAGCCCAGCCTCGATTGGCTCAAATTCGTCAAATCCCAGCACACTCGGTCGAAGATTCGCGCCTATATGCGCAAGCGGGGAAAGACCGAGAACGCGCAGCGTGGGCGGGATGCGGTTGAGAAGGAGCTGAGGCGGGAAGGGCTCGATCCAAGAATCTATCTGAGCGATCAGAAAGTGTTGGAAATCGCGCAGAAGATGCGCCATGTGATGTCGCCCGACGATGTTTTCGCACGGGTGGGAGAAGGACTGACCAGCGTTCAAACGGTCGTTCATCGACTCAAGGGGATCGAACAGCCTCAGGTTCAGGAACACGGTGTCAAGGTTGTCAAGCCGATGGCCGAAGCTACGGTCATCACGGGCGGCATCGACAACGTGATGATGAAGCGCGCCAAATGCTGCGCTCCGATCCCGGGCGACGATGTGGCGGGCTATGTCACGCGAGGGCGCGGCATCATGATTCATCGCCGGGTGTGTCCCAATCTTCTGAAATTGATGGAAGACGAGCCCGAGCGCGTGTCGCCTCTCGATTGGCAGCCGGACGAAAAAGCCTCCTTTGGCACGCACCTTCGCATCGTCAGCATTGACCGCGACGGCCTTCTGAACGACATCACGGGAATTTTTGCCAATGACAAGATCAATGTGACAGGCGCAAATGTGAAGACTTTGAAGAATCGGACGGCTGAGATCGACTTCACGATCAACGTGCGCGACATCAAGCAGCTTCGGGCGGCGATGACGCGGATCGGGCAGCTTGGGGATGTCATTTCCGTCCTCCGCATGTTCGCGCGGAGCGGGCGTTGAGAGCCGTTGTTCAGCGGGTGGCCTGGGCCCGGTGCGTGGTTGATGGAGAGGTTGTCGGTTCCTGTGGCCGTGGATTGCTTGTTTTGGTCGCCGCCCATCGAGATGACACGGAGGCCAACGCCCGAAAGTTGGCCGACAAGGTCGCTGGACTGCGAATTTTCAATGACGAATCGGGGAAGATGAACCTCGCTTTGGGTGATCTGCCGGATGCTTCTGATGCGGAGATTCTGGCGATTTCCAACTTCACTCTTTATGGCGATGCCGTCAAATCTCGCCGCCCTTCATTTATGGGCGCGGCGGGGTATGAAGAGGGCAAGCATCTTTTCAGCGGCTTTGTCAGCGCGCTGCGCGAGATCAATTCGAAGGTGGAAACGGGTGTTTTCGGCGCAGATATGAAAATTGAACTGCTGAACGATGGCCCGGTCACCCTGGTCATCGATGTGTGATGTCTAGACGATCACGTTGAGGTGCGCCGGCCTCGTGGAACTTGGCCCTCTATTTCGACAACAAGGAGGGAAGAATTTCTAGGTTCTGTTCTGATCAACCGAATCGACCGGAGATGTAGTCTTCAGTCTTCTTTTGAGTGGGGTTGAGGAAGATGCTCTGCGTCTCTGCAAACTCCACGATCTCGCCCTGCATGAAGAAGGCGGTGAAGTCGCTGGCACGCTGGGCCTGCTGCATATTGTGGGTGACGATGACGATGGTGTACTGCTCACGGAGCTCCAGCATCAGGTCTTCAATCTTTGCGGTGGCGACGGGGTCGAGAGCGGAGCAGGGTTCGTCCATCAGGATGATCTCCGGGTCGACGGCGATGGTGCGGGCGATGCAGAGCCGCTGCTGCTGTCCGCCGGAAAGACCGTATGCGCTCTGATTGAGCTTGTCCTTCACCTCATCCCAAAGATAGGCTCGCTTGAGGCACGTTTCGACAATTTCGTTGAGTTCTGATCTCTTCTTGATGCCGTGGATGCGCGGGCCATAGGCGATGTTGTCGTAGATCGACATCGGGAAGGGATTTGGCTTTTGGAAGACCATCCCGACGGTCTTCCTCAACTCGACCGGATCGACGCTTTTGGAGTAAATGTTGGTGCCGTGAATGGTGACTTCGCCGTCAAGCCTGGTGCCGTCGATCAGGTCGTTCATTCGGTTGAGGCATCGCAGAAAAGTTGACTTCCCGCACCCGGAAGGACCGATCAGGGCGGTGACCTTGTTGGGAGCAGCTTCGAGGTTGATGCCCTTCAGAGCTTGAAAGCTGCCATAGTAGAAGTCGACGTTTCGCGCAATGATGCTGGGCTCAAGCGACGCGCTTTCCGTCGGTTCAATCTCGGTAGTCGGCATCATTCGCTCCATTGTATCTGTCGATTGTTAAGATTCCTTAAGGACTCCGCCCAACAGGGCTTCCTGCCTGAGTGCGTGGTCGGCAAGGACCAGCGCACACATGGCTTCGACCATCGGCACTGCGCGGGGCAGAACGCACGGATCGTGGCGTCCCTTGCCGCTCAAGGTCGTGTTCTCGCGCCGGGTATTGATGGTCTCCTGCTCCCGCATGATGGTCGCGACGGGCTTGAAGGCGACGCGCATGGTGATGGGCATTCCATTGCTGATGCCTCCCTGAACGCCACCGGAAAAATTGGATTTGGTGTAGACCGCTTTCTGGTCATCGCTCCGAAAGGCGTCATTATGTTCGGAACCCTTAAGAAATGTTCCGCCGAATCCTGATCCTATCTCAAAGCCCTTGCTGGCGGGCAGACTCATCATCGCCTTCGCCAGATCGGCTTCGAGCTTGTCGAAGACAGGTTCGCCCCAACCTCCTGGAACTCCACGCGCCACACAACCGATCACCCCTCCGACGGAATCACCTTCCTTGCGGATAGATTCAATAAGGGAGATCATCTCTTCGGCAATCTTGTCATCAGGGCACCGAACAATATTGGCTTCAACCTGCTCAAGAGTGACCAGAGAGGGATCGATTTCGGCGCGGATATCCCGGACCGTTTCGACGTAGCCGACAATCTCCACCCCCCATCTTTCGCAAAGCAGCTTCTTCGCAAGCGCACCCGCTGCGACACGGCCGATGGTCTCCCGAGCAGAAGCTCGCCCTCCGCCGGAAACAGCCCGGATGCCGTATTTTTCGTCGTAGGCGAAGTCCGCGTGGCTCGGGCGATATTTGTCCCGCATCTCGTCGTAGTCGCGGCTTCGCTGATCCTCGTTTCTGACGAGCATGGCGATGGGGGTGCCGAGAGTGCGGCCGTCAAGCACCCCGGACAAAATCTCGACGCGGTCGCCCTCTTTCCGCTGGGTCACGAGTTTGGATTGGCCAGGGCGCCGTCGGTCAAGCTCAAACTGAATCTCCTCCTCGCTGATCGGCAATCGCGGAGGGCATCCATCGACCACCACTCCGACAGCGGCCCCGTGGGATTCGCCGAAGGTGGAGATGCGGAAGAGTTGTCCGAATTGCGAAGACATGAGCGCCTTCAATTATGAAGGCTCACCCCAGCATCTGGTCAGCCACCGCACGGAGGGCGTCGAATCTCTTGCGGCCCTTCTTTTGGAACGAGGGGTTCTTGCCGGACAATCGGCGAAGGGCAAGGCCGAGTTGATTCCAGGCGATCCTCGCCCTGGCTTCATCTGGCAAACTGGTGGAGCGCGAATAGCCCTGCAGCACAGGCCGCAGCCATGTTGGGGGAAGCACCGCGAAGTCGAATGAGGGATCGCCCCATCCTGCATCGCCCCAATCGATCATCGTCAGTTCGCCGCTTGGGCTGCAGAGAATGTTGAGTTCGTGAAGATCGTTGTGGACAAAAACACGGATGATGCCTCTTTCGAGGAGGGGTTCCCATTCGTTCAGCTTCTCCTCAGCCCAAGCCAATTCACTTGATGTCAAGGCTGCGGTTTCAAGCCAGCGGCGGGGTTCTTCCAAGTCAACAGCATCAAGCCGCCCCTCCGGGTCATCAACGATGGTGACAGATGTGTGGAGGGAGGCAATGATTTCCCCCAGTTTGAACAGCGTGTCGGAAGGGGCATCCCAATCGGCGTAGGGAGCACCTTTGAAGAACTCAATAATCGTGAAGGGAACGTCCGCCACATCACGGTCTTCGTCAAAGGCGATGATCTTTGGAGTCGCAACGGGCAAGTCCCGCAACGCGAAGAGGGCGACAGCCTCTGTGTGGGTGTCCTGGATCCATTCTGGGTGGTCTCGCGGAACACGGACAACCACATCCCCCACCCTGTAGACCGAATGAACATTTCCCCTCGGTCTCAAAAGCTCCCAATCTCCGCGAAGGCCATGTTTGTCGGAAATCAAGATTTGGTCTTCGGACATCAACTTGGGATAGGGCGCGTGATCCGCGCTGTATTGAGGCATCCCACTATCTTGAACTAAGATAGGTTGTGAAGTGGTGGAGGCACAAAGATAATTTGGAGCGCAACCGTGTGTGCGAACCGAGTCTGATTTCTCTTCTAAGATGGTTGATCAATTACGACCAATCCATGGTGCTTGGGCATCACTGGGAGGTTAAATGTTGGTGCGTGAGTTTGGAAGGCAGAATCCTTCCAGAAATTCAAATCCTTCAATGTGAGGCGCTCTTAGAGCAATTGGCCTGCATCAATGAAGATGGCGGCGAGATGTTGGTGACGCGTGCCGATGGATGCCTCCTCATTTCATTCGATGCTCAGCACCCCATTGTTGTTGAAACCGACGATACCAAGCTCCAAGGTGCAGTCGATCAATTC
>JAEYWW010000262.1 GCA_023428805.1 Armatimonadota bacterium
CCGATGCAGGTCGTGCAACCGTAGCCCACGACGTTGAAGCCCACCTTGTCGAGATCATCCAGCAGGCCAGATCGCTCCAGATAGCCTGTCACGACGCGGGAGCCGGGGGCGAGGCTGGTTTTGACCCAGGGTTTCGGCGTGAGGCCGAGCGCGACCGCCTTGCGGGCGACCAGTCCGGCGGCGACCATCACGCTCGGGTTGCTCGTGTTGGTGCAGCTCGTGATCGCGGCGATGACAATGCTGGCGTGGGTGAGACGGTCGGTGGCGACTTTATCAAGAACCGCCGTGCCGCCCTTCGGAGCGATGTCGCTGCCCGGCTTGGCATCCGGGAAGGCGGCGAAGAACGACTTTCGCGCCTCGCTCAGAATCGCGCGATCCTGCGGACGCTTCGGACCCGCGACGCTGGGAACCACGTCGTTCAGATCGAGCTTGAGCGTGGCGGTGTATTCGGCGACCGGGGAGTTCTCGGTGTGGAACATTCCCTGATGCTTCATGTAGTCGCCGACGCGGGCGATGTGATCCTCGCTGCGGCCGCTGACGCGCAGGTAGCGCAGGCTCTCCTCGTCAATCGGGAAGAGACCACAGGTCGCGCCGTATTCGGGAGCCATGTTGCTGATCGTCGCGCGGTCGGCGAGCGGCAGATTCTGGATGCCGGAGCCGAAGAACTCGACGAATTTGCCTACGACGCCGTGCTTGCGGAGCATTTCGGTGACGGTCAGGACGAGGTCGGTTGCGGTCGCGCCCTCGCGGAGACGGCCCACAAGTTCGAAGCCGACCACCTGCGGAATGAGCATCGAAACCGGCTGGCCGAGCATGGCCGCCTCTGCCTCAATGCCGCCCACACCCCAGCCGAGCACGCCGAGGCCGTTGACCATCGTGGTGTGGCTGTCGGTGCCGACGAGCGTGTCGGGATACGCCTTGCCGTCCGCATCGAAGACGACGCGGGAGAGGAATTCGAGATTGACCTGGTGGCAGATGCCCGTGTTGGGCGGAACCGCGCCGAAGTTCTCCAGCGCGAGCTGGCCCCACTTGAGGAACTGGTAGCGCTCGTTGTTCCGCTCGTATTCCAGGTCGAGGTTGATCTGGAGCGCGGCGTCGCTTCCGTAGGCGTCCACCTGCACTGAGTGGTCGATGACGAGCTCGACGGGCTGGAGCGGGTTGATTTTGGCGGGGTCGCCGCCCAGTTCGGCCATCGCGTCGCGCATCGAGGCGAGGTCCACCACGCAGGGGACACCGGTGAAGTCCTGGAGCAGCACGCGGGCCGGGGTGTAGGCGATCTCACGGCTCGGCTCCGCCTTCGGGTCCCAGTTCAGCAGCGCCTCGATGTCGCCCTTTGTGACCTTGACGCCGTCTTCGTGGCGGAGCAGGTTTTCGAGGAGGATTTTGAGCGAAAACGGAAGCCGGTCCAAATCGACCCCCTGCTCCCGAAGGCTCCCGAACGACCAGACAGTCTTCTCCTGTCCGGCGAGGCTGACAATTTTCTGCGTGCTGAAGCTATCCATGCGCGATTCCGAGGGTGTGCCCCTAGATTACCTAGAGTAAGAATCGGCAACCGGGCGGCGATTCGCAGAGTAATCTTAGCTAGTGAAAATCCTGTCTGCGGTTGTGCTTTTCGGGATTTCCACCTGCTTGACAGGGTGTGCGGCAAAACCCACACACGACAAGCTCATTGGAACTTGGCTTGAGGACGACCCTTGGTTGATGAAAGAGGGAGTGCGCGTAAGCGGCCAGCTTATCAGCAATTCATTCTGGGAGTTCAGAGAAGATGGCAGCTGGTATCGAGTCCATAGATTTTCAAAGCCTGAGCGAGAGCATTATATCATTATGCGTGGCACTTGGAAACGAGAGGAGGAGAAAGTGTACATTCAGGAGGAATGGTATAACAATGTTGGCATAAGAGGAAATGTCCGACCAATTTCGAAACCATCAAGCAACTCCCTGACAATGACCATCGTCAATCTTACTGATTCAAATTTATGGTTGAAAGATCAGTTTAGTGTTCGCTTTACGAAAGGTGATTACCCAGAAGGAGTCGATGCGGCAGTGCTCGAAAACCTGTCGGATATCCCAACATTATGAAAGTCCAACTTGCTTCCTTGCCCTGCGTAAGATTAGCCATTTTGAGTACAATCGGATATCAAAATCATACTCAAAACAGCAAAGCTGTTGGCATCTGGCTCAATAATCAGGACACATTCATTGACGGTGTCGACTCTGACAAGAATCACAAAACTTTGTTCTTCATGGAATTTAAAGCTGACGGAACATCCAAGTCAGTCTATTATCAATTTCAAAAGGACTCATATACGTGCCTCATTATTCCAGGAAAGTGGAGTATTCAAGACAATGTGCTTTCGCTGGATCAGACAGAGGACAGCAGATTGATCACAGAGAAGGGGACGGAATCAATCCCAGGAGAAATAAGCGCCATGCAGCATAAAATTCAAAAACTAACCGAGACCGAGTTTGTCTTTGACGTTATGTCACAACCAGACAAGCGGATGATCTGGAAGAAAGGCACCATCCCTCCAGAATTCGATGCTGATCATTGGAAAGACCGTTGACTCGTATTTTCGGCCAGCAGATACCTCGCTCCCTTCTTCTCACCCACTCGACGCAACGCCCCCCACTCCACCAGCTCCCCTAAGTCCCGCGTCGCCGTTGCGGGCGAAGCGCCTGTGATTTTCATGTAGTTCGCGGCGGACAAGCCGCCTTGAAAGCCGGTCGGACCTTCGCGGAAGATTCGCAGCAACGCCTTCTCCTGACGAACATTCAATCGGCCCCGGAGTGAGTTGAGAACCCGCGCCTTCTGCACCACAAACTCAATCCAGGCAAGGCTGCGATGCTGGGCCGCGATCACGGTTTCGCCGAACCAGACCAGCCAACGGGTGGCGTCCAGCCCCTGGCTCGCCTTCTCAAGTTCGGCGTAGTATTGTCTCCGACGCGACTCAATTTCACTGGACAGCAGGATTCCCACCGGCTCTCCAATGCCCTGGTTCAACGCCTTTTCGCTGATCGCCCTTCCGATCCGTCCATTGCCGTCTTCATAAGGGTGGATGGACTCGAAATGCAGGTGCGCTATCCCGGCGCGGGAGAGGGGTTTGACGGCCTGCTCCGACGCGTTGAACCAAGCCACAAAGACCTCCATTTCGCCGCGAACTTGCGCGGAAGGCACGGCCTCGAAGTGGACTTTCGGGCGAGACAATGAGCCGGAGACGATCTGCATCGGATCGGGATGAATGCGATACCGGCCCGCACTCACATCAAACCGCCCGGACATCAGCGCCTCATGCCAAGCGTGCAGACGGGATTCGTCCAACTGATCTGCAAATGTCCGACGCACATCCACCGTCATGCGGCTGATCCCCACTTCCGCCGGAGTCGCTCGGCTGGACCCCGCATCCAATCCGAGCAGGCCCCGAATGGAGGACTGCACACTCGACCGGGTTAGGATCTCTCCCTCGATGAGCGAAGTGTCCATGGCTTCTGAGGTCAGCAGATCGGCTTCAAGATTGGCGCGATCTTCGGAATCCATATAGCGCAGGACACCCGCCAGCATCCCGCCGAGCTTGAGAAACTCGGCTTCCAGCCTCGCGATTTCCTGATCGTCCCAATGGAAGCGAGGCCATTGTGGATGCAGCCAATTCCAGAGCATGAGGGATATACTCTCTTATATTCCTCAATTATCGCTTATTTTTGAGCGATAAAGAGATCAGGCACTCACCGGGGCACCTGTTTCCGCCGATTTCCATGCCATTTCCGTCAAGCGGATCGTCGCGAGGCCGCATTCGAAGGGGGACATGACTTCGGCTTCGCCTCGGATGGCGGCGACGAAATTGGCGTCGGGCGTGTCGGCTTTGGGCCATTGGTCGATGGTGGTGCGGCGGCCCGTGCGGTCGTGGATGGTGAGGGTTTCGTCTTGGAGGAAGACAATTCCTTCTTCGAACCAGAAGGCGTGACGCTACTGCCACATGGGGGCGTCCCCGATGATCGTGAGACTGCCGAGCGCGCCGTTGTCAAATTCGACATTCACCACCGAGTTGATGTCCACATCGGACCCGCGGTTGTCCATGAATGCCGATACTCGCGCGGGGTGAAGATCAGTCGCCCAGAGCAGGATGTCGATCATGTGGCTGCCGGAATCATTGATCTGCCCGCCGCCCGATTCTTCGGGCACCTGCCGCCAGGTTCCGCTCGTCGCCCGCAGCCAGTCCTGGGAGAGATGGGAGTTGAACATGAGCAGCTTTCCCAGCCGCCCTTCCGAACAGATGGCGCGAAGCTCTCTGAAGATGCCGAGGCCGTGCCGCTGATAGGACACCATGCCGACCTTGCCGGCGGCATCCCGGGCGCGAATGCACCGCTCGCAGTCGGCAATGGTCGTCGAAAGCGGTTTCTCTACCAGAACATGCGCCCCCGCAGCGAAGCTCTTCTCAACCTGCCAGACGTGCTGGGTGTGCGGCGTCATGATGCAGACCGCGTCGGGCTCCAGGCTCAACCCCTGGTCAAACCCCTCGAAGGCGGGCACATCCATCAGGCTCGGATGAGCCTCGCGAGTGCGATGAATCTGGCTTGTGTCGGGGTCGGCCAAGCCGACAACTTTGACTCCGTGAAGAGGCAGAAGGTTGCCCAGGCGATACCGGGCGAATCCTCCGGTTCCAACGATCAGAAAGCGGATGGGCGACATGACGCAATCTTACAAGATTTGGGACTGTCGGCGCGACTTTTCCACATCCTCAGGCTGCCGAAAAATACCTGGCAATTTTTCTTGGAAATCAGATCGACGGAAGCGGAAGAACTTGCTTACCACGAGGCTTGGGCGCCTCGTTGGAGGGAAGTCAACAATGCAAATCCGCAAACTCTTCGCCATCGCGATCATGGGCCTGATCGCCGCGACATCCAGCGCCATCGACACTCTTCCGCTGATCCAGACAAAGGTCATGCGCGATCTTCAGAAGGCGGAGAGATTCCTGAACCAGGGCGAATTTGAGAAAGCGGCCGTCTACGCCAGCCTCTACTCCGGAGACGAACTCACCGTGCGGGTTGACCAAACCTCCCTCCCGATCGGATACGAAGCCGAGTGCCGGAGCGCGCTGAATGACGCGATGAAGATGTGGGAGTACGAGTCGAACGGTCGTGTCCGCTTCCGACTCGTCGAGAGCGGCCCTGCGATGGTTCGCCTCAAGTTCACCGACAGCCTCTACGTCGGCGGCAGCCTGGCCGCAGGGCGCGCGACTTGGAGCCGCAACGTGGTGGATTGGGGATTCGGCCAGATCACCCGCGAAGTGAGCGCGCGGGTCGAAGTCCGATGGAAGGGCACGGATGGACAAAACCACTCACCTGCGGCGATGCGCCACACTCTCGCCCATGAACTCGGGCATGTGATCGGATTGGACGACAACCCGGCAGGCGGAATCATGGGTCCCCTCAACGCACAAAACCCTGAGACTTCCCTTTCCTCCCAGGAAGAAAGCGCCTTGACGGGACTGCTGTCTGCCTCCGAAGACCTGTTTGCCCGAGCTCAGGTCACCGCCCGCCTCAAGATGCAGCGCTGACGCTATACTCCCAGGTTCGAATGAAGCTGGGAAGCGTTCTCGGGTGGACAGTCGGAACAGGCGCGGGATTGCTGGCCTACGGTTCGCTTGTTGAAACCCAACGGCTCGAACTCACCCGAACGACACTTCATCTGCCCCGCTGGCCAGAGAGCCTGCGGGGTTTTCGCATCGGCCTGATCGCCGATCTGCACCTGCGCCCTGGACGAACGGTTGATCTCTGCCGAAGAGCGATCAACATGCTGATCGCGGAAGACCCTGATGTCGTGGTCATCGCGGGGGATTTTGTGGAGGGATGGGAC
>JAEYWW010000275.1 GCA_023428805.1 Armatimonadota bacterium
CTCTTTGGGGGTGCTTTTTCGACTCTTTTGGTTGCCAAGTTCGATATAGAATACAGATCAGGTCCGAGGTCGACGGATGGGTCTTTGGTTTGTGAGTGAAGCGAGAGCGGCAGGCTACCGGGGTGTATCCCCCAAAATTGGTGGTCGAGGCAATGGGTTGTTGCTACGCCCACGCGGGCCAAGACGGGGATGCACCCCGGGCACACACTTGCGTTGTCATCCCTTGACCTGCCCACCCGCCGCCTCTCTAGAATTTATGGTCAACTTGCTTAACTGGCAGTACTGGCTTGGCTATGACAACTGTCGCAGTTTTCTTTTTGATTTGTGCACGAGGAATCGTATGAGTAGAGCATAGAATGCGAGCTTCATCCCAATTAATCCATACTGTGGCAATTGCTATTGCCGCAGTGTTCAACCAACACAGCCAACCTTGGGTTGGGGCCAGCTTTTGGGAGCTGGGCTCGTTGTAGGCGCATTGTATCCCCGTCATTGGCTATGGAAAGCAGACAAAATCAAGGGATCTAAGCAAATTGAACATGCACTTATAATTGTCCTTCTATTTGCATTTTTTACGCTATCCGTACTCGGTTTTGCTTTTTGCGCGGCTCTATTGGCAATAATTCTAAAACTAGATTATTGGTTGTGCGCGAAACATGTGGTTATGTTCTCAGTACCTTTACATTTGATGTTGCTAGTAAGAGCGGTTCCTGAAATCCTCCCATTTGGCAGGGTCGTGGTCGAACCAGCGGCGCAGTGCGTCGCTCGGCGCGATGTCCTTTAACCAGAGGTCTAGCCTAGCCTTCTCCTTGGACACGCCCCGCGGCCAGAGCCGATCAACCAGCAGGCGCTGTCCATCATCTGCGGATGGCTCGCTATAGATTCGCTTGATCTGGATTACCCACAGCCTCCCTGACTCGCACTGCCGCAATGATGAGGATGAGCGCCTTCATTCCTTCCAGGAGAATGTAGGCGATATGCCAAGGCGGCCCATCTACAGGGCGGCCTTGAATGACCGCGTCGGTCTGAGCGTTCAGCAGCGGCATGATGGCCAGCCACTGGATGGCGAATATGAGCATGGCCAGCCAAAGCGGTGATTTCCACCGTCTTTGGGCAATGAGCAAGACCACGCATGCCAAGATCAGAAAAATTTCGACCGCCGCTAATGACCGAAAGGTCACCCGTCCAACTTCGAGGGCAACGGACATGCTGAGCGAAGGCGCGCGGAACTTGGCGGGGGTTGCAACAAAGGAGCAACCGAGAACAATGCCCGCCCAAAGCAGGGCGATCGGCCGAATCCAGTCCATGAACCTCTCGTTTGTCTGCCGCATCAGCTTGGATGAGGCATCGCGAGCGACTTTCTTGTTCATGTTCCCGCTCCTCCTTTCAATGAAAAGACTTGATGAAATCCCTGTCCGCGAAGCTGGTAGGTCAGGCGGCCGCTGCGGGTGCCGCTTGCACAGACCAGAAGAACGTCTTCCAAATCTTTCAGCACCGCTTCGGGGCAAAAGGTGCTCATGGGGACCTGTCTCCAGTCCAGCTGCCCGAGCTCGATCTTCGGCCTTGGTTCATCTGCTTCCCGCAGATCAATGCAGGTGAATGGCCTGTTCCATGCCCGAACATCGTCTGCTGTGACCTCCCAATCCAAAGCCGTGCGCTTGGGATGCCAAGGGGTGATCCCGCCGCAGATGCAGCCTGGCCTCCGATGCCGAGCGATCTTTTGGCACGAAAAGTCTCTCAAATCGGCCAGAACCTGGTGATGGGAAAATGGCTCTCCCATTCCGGAGATGAGCTTGATGACCTCGGTTGCCTGCAGGATGCCAAAGAATCCCGGAACCACTCCCAGCACCCCGGCCTCTGTGCATGTGTTCACACAGCCATCGAGGGGTTGCTCCTCCCACTGGCACCGCAGACAGGGCCCCCCGGGAAGAATTGTCTGCACGCATCCGTCCATGCGATGGATGGACGCCTGGATGAGGGGGCGGCCCAGTTTCTGGCAGATGTCATTCATCAGAAACTTGGCATCGAATCGGTCCGTTCCGTCCACCACCACATCAAAGGAGTTCACGATGCGCTCGGCATTCTCAGGGCGGAGGCGTTCTTCGAGTGCCTCCACGCGGGTGAAGGGATGCATCCTGCGGATGGCAGCGGCGGCAAGCTGCGCCTTGCTTCGTCCGATTTCTTCGTGCCCGAATAGAATCTGCCGATGGAGATTGCTTGCGTCAAGGAGATCGGGTTCGACGATCCCGATGACTCCGACACCCGCCCCGGCCAGGTAGGGGAGTGCGGAATTGGCCAGACCGCCCGCGCCGACAACAAGCACTTTTGCGGCTTGTAGCGCTGCTTGTCCACCCGGGCCGATCTCCGGCATCACAATCTGCCGCGAGAATATGTCGCTGGGCGCAGGCTTGCTTCCGGCCAGGGCTCGATGCAGATTCACCCAATCGGAATGACCGTCCTGATAATGCTCCTTCTTCCAGATGGGGAGCCGGTGTTTAAGTTCATCGATCACGAACTCACAGGCAAGGAACGCCTCTTTTCGGTGGGGTGCGCCGCAGCCGATCCAGACAGCGGCCTCACCGAGTTCGATCCTCCCGACCCGATGAATGGCATGGACCCAATCCAGCCCAAATTTCTGCCTAGCCTGCTCCAAGAGGACCCCACCTTCGGCAACTGCGAGTTCGACGAAGGCCTCGTATTCAAGGCAGGTAACTGCACGCCCTTCGTTCAGGTTTCTCACCCTCCCTTCAAATGTGACAAACCCTCCCGAAGCAGGGGAGTCGGGTTCTGGTGGAACAATGGGCTGATCTGTGATCAGAAACATTCAGCCTCCCGCCACGGGCGGAATGAAGACGACCTCATCACCGTCCTTCAGCACATGATCGCTCGGCACGTATGAACCATTTACCGCAAATCGAACCTGGGTGGCAGAAAGCGGAAAGGAGTGGCTTTCGCCCAGTTCGAGATAGAGCTGCCCGACGTTTGGGGCCCGTGTATCCACACTTTCTTGAGGCACACCTCGGTGATCCCGCAGAACGGCAAAATAGCGCACAGTGACGGTCACAACAACACCGCCGAAACCAGTTGTCCCTGCTGAAGCTCGGCGACATCACTGGGGATGTCGAGAAAGGCGTTGGCTCGAGCCATGCCGCAGAGCATGTGTGACCCCTGCCCCGAAATGGGCGAAATCGTTGGACCTTCGGAATCCTGCGTGAGAAGTCCAGGCATGAACTCCCTGCGTCCCAATTTATGCTGGACGGTGGAAGCAAGCGTTGCGCTGATGCGCGCGGGCGCAGGAGCGGGAAACCCCATCACGGAACGCAGGAATGGCTTGACCAGCATCGTGAACATTGTGAGAACAGACAGGGGATTGCCAGGGAGCCCAAAGATGGTCCGGCTTTTCAAACGCCCCATGTAGACAGGCTTGCCGGGCTTGATGGCAGCCTTCCAAAACACCTGCTCGACGCCCAGGCGTTCCAAGGCGGTCTTCACGACATCTCGCTCGCCCACGCTGACGCCTCCTGTTGTGATGAGCACATCGCAGCGCTGGAGGGCTGTCCGAAGAGAGTCTTCGGTCTTGACCGGATCATCTCCAATGATCTCAGTGAACTCAGCAGTGACATCCATTTCCCGAAGAGCAGCCGAGAGCATGACGCTGTTCGACTCATAAATCTGTCCCTCGCAAAGGCTGCTGCCGGGGCTGGCCAATTCTGTGCCGGTCACCAGGATGCCCACTTGCGGAGCCGGATGGATCGGGAGCGTGGCGAGTCCCAGAGTGGCGGCGACTCCGATGCCCGCTGCTTGGATGAGGGTGCCGCAGTGGAGCGCGATTGCGTTCGCCTCAAGCTCTTCGCCCTCGCGGCGGATGTTCTGGCCTGGCTTGATTCCACCTTGAACACATATTGTCATTTCACAAACCTCAACATCTTCCTGCATCACAATCGCAATGCATTTGGAAGGAATTGGCGCGCCCGTGAAGATGCGGGCACATTCGCCCGGCCGCAGTTCTGGCCCAGAGCCTTCACCCGCGGCAATGGTGCGGACGACTGTCCAGCGTTCGTCGCCAAGTGGAAATCCTAGTGCATAGCCGTCCACCGCGGAATTGTCGAACCGTGGAAGCGGGAAGGGGCTCCTCAAATCTTCCCCGAGAACCCGTCCCTGCGCGTCCAGAAGGGCCACCTGTCGCACGTCTAAAGGATCGCCGAATCCGAGGACAAGCTCCAATGCCTGATCGTAGGAGATCACCCATGACCTCCTTCGGATTTCCGAGCGTGCAGGAGGTATGGGAAGAGAGAATCCACCGCGTCTTGGGCCGCGCCGGGCGACCCTGGAAGCGTGACAATGAGACTCGAGCCTGCAACACCGGCCACGGCTCGACTGAACATGGCCGTCGGAATCCGGACCATGGAGTAGCTTCGCAGGTGCTCCTCAACACCGGGCAGTCTGCGGTCCAAGAGCTGGGCGACTGCTTCGGGCGTGACATCTCTTCTGCTCAAACCCGTTCCTCCAGAAACGAGCACGATGTCCACAAGGTCATCAATCCAGGACTGGATGGCGGCTTGAATGGCTTCTGTTTCATCCGGCACGATTCGAAGGTCTGCCAATTCACCATTGTGGGCCCGAATTCCGTTCGCAAGAATCGGGCCTGAAAGATCCTCATACTCTCCTCGGGCCGCTCGGTCGGAGCAGACCAGAATCGCCGCCCGCCATTCGCCTTGAACCAGGCCGATGGCGTTTGACTTTCCGCCGGTCTTCTCCAGCAGCTCCACTTTTTCAATGGACAAAGTATCGTCCACTGGCTTGAGGAGGTCGTAGAGATTCAGGGCCGCCGCCGCCGCGCCTGTCAATGCCTCCATCTCCACTCCGGTTTTGTAGATGGCCTTCACTCGAATGGTCGCCTCGATCCGGTCCTCAAAGAGTTCGAAGTCCACTTTCACCCAGTCCAGCGGGACGGAATGGCAGTAAGGGATGATCTGTGGTGTGTTTTTTGCGGCCTGCACAGCCGCGACCCGAGCGACCGGACGAGGGTCGCCCTTGGGAGCCCGGTCTTCCCGGATCATAGAGATCGACTCGGGAGAGCAGGTCACCGTTGCTCGGGCGACGGCGGTACGGAGGGTCCAATTTTTTGCGGAAACGTCTCTCATGTTCAGCCGCCAATTGTGATCATAGGACGATCGTTGGCCGCAACCAACTGGGTCATGGGCGGGTGTCCAGCCCACTTCTGATCAAGCGCGGTTCGGATGATCTGCACAAGCTCGTCGTCTGTCGCGCCGGCCCGGAGTGGGTCGCGGAGGCTGGGGCCAGTCTTGGCGAAGAGGCAGACTTTCACACACCCGTCAGCCGTGAGCCGAATCCGGTTGCATCCTCCGCAGAAGTCATCCGTCATGGACGTGATGAACCCTACTCTGGCGCGGGAGCCTTCAATCGCGAACTCCTTGGCGACAGCGGATTTTACGGTGGCGATGGGTGTCATGCGAAACTCCGCTTCGAGGCGGCGACGCATCTCTCGGTAGGGCATCATCTTTGCCTTTTCCCACCCATTTGACAAAAATGGCATGAACTCGATGAAACGAACCTCAACATCATGATTGCGAAAGTGATGCACAAATCCACACAACTCATCATCGTTCACGCCCGCCATGACAACCACGTTGATTTTCACCGTTTCGAACCCCGCTTTCAAGCTTGCAGTGATTCCATCCAGAACACGTTCGAGGCGGTCACGGCGGGTGATCTTCGCGAATCGATCAGGACTTAGGCTGTCCAAGCTGATGTTGATCCCGTTGACTCCCGCCGCCTGAAGAGGGACCGCGAGCGACCGCATTGCATCGCCATTGGTGGTCAAGTGAAGGTGCCTGAGGCCCGCGATTCGCCGAAGGCCGGCCGCCAGTTCTGGGAGGCCCTTTCGCGTCGTAGGCTCGCCGCCCGTCAAACGAATTTTGTCGACGCCCAGCGAAGCGAAAACGGCGGCCAAATGCTCGATCTCGTCGAAGCTGAGAATGTCAGTGCGGGGCATCCACTCCATGTCTTCGCGCGGCATGCAGTAGCCGCACCTGAAGTTGCATTGGTCGGTGATCGAGATCCTCAGATAATTGTGCCGTCGTCCAAAGCGATCGACCAGCGGCATCCGTTCTTGCGGCATGGCTGTTCTGATTATCCGCTAACTGTCCTTCTTTCGCCGGCTGACAAGCTCCGCCCGGCGCGGATGATGGCCATCTGACTGTCGGCGAAGCTCCATCGCCTGAGATTGGGGCTCGATCTCATCGAGTTGGTGCGTCGTCTCCAGTGCTGGGAACAGCTCCCGCTCTTCCCAGCGGATATGGTCATGCAACATGGTTCCCAGTTTGGTCGCCTCATCCTCGGTCAGCCCATGGGTTTTTGCGCGTCCGATCATGCTGCGGATTTCCCGATGTTCTTTCTTCAGACGGGAGGCCAGGTTGGAGGGCGCGATGGGAACCAGAAGACTTTCTTCCTCGCGGAAGTGGTCATCCATCTCATCCTTCCACAGTTGGAGAAGCTCGGCGCTCGTATCAAGCCCAGGGTTGTCCTTGAGGTGTCGGGCGGCAACAAGGCCGCTATAGTGATCTCGGGAAAATGGCTCCAAGGCGTGGTGGCGTTTCATAAGGTTTCGTCGTTGGGGTCGCAAGAATCGCTGAGAAGCTTGTCAATGACATCGCCCGCCGTATAGGAAACTTCTCCCGGTCTGAGAAATTGTGCGACGTTGGCGACATCATCTCCAGAGGTAATGATCGCATGCTCGACGCTTCCCTCCCGAATCTGGCCCAAGCCAATGGTGGCCATGAGACCGTTGCAGAGGCATTTTCGACAGACCGTGTTCAAAGGGTCGCCTCCTTTTCTCACATAATCTTCTACGGGTTCTGCGCTGCATCTGTAACCCACCGAGCCGTCTTCCCGACGGTAAAGCTCTCTCAGATACCCAAGATCGCAGGTTCGCTCTCGAGTTGCAAAGAGGTACTGATCTGAGATTGTTTCTGGCACGTCCAGGATTTTGAAAGGGAATCCAGTCGGCGAGGCATGCGGATCGGTGAAGACGCGACAGCGGTGTTCAATGCTTTGTTGAATGACTTGGCGTTTGAAGGCGGGGTCCATCCCCGATTCTTCGCAGAAGGCGAATGCGGTTCCGGCTTGGACGCCCTCAGCTCCGACCCGCAGCGCTTGATTCAGCTTGCTCGTTCCGCCGAAGGACCCCGCAAGCCAGAACGGCAGTCCCAGTTCACGCATCTGGGCCAGGTCCACTTCATCTCTTGGCCCGTAAATCGGTTCGCCAGAGTCACTCAGTGTCAATTGCCCGCGAGGAGGCGCATTGTGCCCGCCTGCGGTCTTCCCCTCGACGACAAATCCATTGACCTCGCCGGTGCTTTTCCTTGCAAGTGTGGTGGCGAGGGCGGAAGAGGAGATGATCGCGAGGAAGCGGGGACGCTTCAGAGCCTCCGACTCATCAGGTGTGAACTCGCGAGGATCGAACCGGGTGACGAATTGGTCGTCCGGCTTGGCGCCCGTCACGTCGAGCTTCAGGTCCACCGAGTTCAGCTCCGCCAGCCGATCCAATGCAGCGGGAATAGCCCTCGGAATGCCAGCGCCCATCAGAACGTAGTCCACTTTTGCCAGCATCGCTCCGAACAGGGAGGGCAGGGTCGGAAGCTGGATCTTTTCCAACAGATTCAGTCCAACTACACCGGCATGTCCTCGTTTTGCCAAGTACACCTCGGCGAAGTTCGCGACGATGATCAGCTCCACGAGGGCGCGGGATGGACGAATTGTGGGAACCGGCTTGGATTTGAAGGGTGAGCCGCGCGGTTTTCCACCTTCGACAAAATAGCGTTCCGCCACACGGGCGGCCATGTCGGGAATTGGAAATGCCGCCAAGGCCTCCCTCAGGTGCCCGCCGATGTCCCCGAGCTGGAGTCTTCTCGCAAGAACTGCGTCAATGCCGGTCCCTGATACCACTCCCAGTTGACCGCGCTGGGAAACCGCGGACGCAAGCTTCCAGGACGAAACCGCAATTCCCATGCCTCCCTGAATGATTTTTGGATGCTTCATTCTCAGTCCGCCGCTCTTTGCGAGCTCTGCAGATCATTTTTGCCCGAGTGAGATTCTGTGTAGTATGATGATCGTCATATCAGGCAGAAACAATACAACGAATACTCCGTTTTCAAAGGAGTGTTCCGGAGTATGAAATGAGCGAACGGCAGTTCTATATCGATCCCAGCCGATGCATCGGATGCAACGCCTGCGTGGCGGCATGCGCGGAATGCGACACCCATGCGGGGATCTCGATGATCCACCTCGAAACCATCGAGCGCGGCGACACTGTCCAGACCACTCCGATCATCTGCATGCACTGCGACGAGCCAGCCTGCGCCGCCGTTTGTCCTGCCGACGCAATCAAGAGAACGGCTGATGGAGTTGTGCAGAGCTCGCTGAAGCCACGCTGCATCGGCTGCTCCAACTGCGTGTTCGCCTGCCCATTTGGAGTGCCCAAGTATCTTCCCCAAATCGATCAAATGATGAAGTGCGACATGTGTTACGACCGCACATCTGTCGGCAAGAAGCCGATGTGCGCCACCGTGTGTCCCTCCCAGGCATTGATGTACGGAACTCCAGAGGAGATTGCCGCCAGCCGTGGAGGCACCCCCATCAATGAGTTCATCTTCGGCGGGCGCACGATCCGCACCAAAGTCAACCTCATGATGCCGCATGGCACGAAGCGCATGGACGTGCGGCATGATGTTGTGATCCGCAAGACCGATCTGCTCCAGTATGCGAGGAATGCCTGATGGATCCCCAAGTCAAGCGAGATTTTCCGATCGACTGGGAGGAGGATCACTACGTCAGCCGGCGCGAATTCTTCAAGTTCGTCACGCTTTCCAGCGGCGGGCTTGCGGTCGGGTCTGCCGTCATGGCCGCCTGGTCCAAGCTTCCTAAAGGCGAGATCCGCTTCGAGCCTGCGGCGGTGGCCAGAGTTTCCGACCTCCAGCCGGGCACTTCCCTCGCGTTCAGTTATCCGAGACCGAGCGACCTCTGCCTTTTGGTTCAGAAACCCGACGGCGGATATGTGGCCTATTCGCGGCGCTGCACCCACCTCTCATGCCCCGTCGATTACCAGGCGGACAAGAATCGCTTGTTTTGTCCCTGCCATAACGGGGCTTTTTCGGTCGAGGATGGACGTGTGCTCCAGGGGCCGCCGCCTCATCCCTTGCCGCAGGTTGTTGTGGAAATTCGAGGTGAAGAGATATGGGCCACCGGCGTGATGCATGGAGAAGCCGATGAAGCCCACTGAGTCGCTGAGGAGGAGACAGAAGGCGACGGTCTTTGCCGGCCTGCTCTTGTTCAATCTCGTGCTAGTCCTGCTTCAGTTGTGGCTTTTCGTGGCAGTTCTGGAGAATCTGTTGGCCGGCGATTCGCAGATGGCCGTGCCGGCTGCAATCGCCAGCGCAGTGATCTTGTTGGTCAATGTCTGGATGCTTCGTGGAATTCTCCACATGGAAAAGACCAACTAGGTCATGCCTGTCTTCCTGCATTTGCGGCTTAGAGTTTCATCGAAAAACCTGCCTCGGTTGAAGGACTTCCTTCAAAAGGCCATTCCAATCTACGAGCAGCCGGGAGGAATCAAAGTGCGGTTGCTGCAGGACTACGGTGATCCCACCCGCCTTATTGAGCTTATTGAATACACGACCTTGCGGGATTATGAGGCCGATCAAAGGCGCGTCGAAGAGGATCCTGTTCAACTCAGCTTGATTGAAGAGTGGCGTCAACTGCTCAGCGAACCTCCCGTCGTGGAGGTCTGGAAAGAACTATGAGTCTTCCCGGGGTGCATATATCCATCTCGCAAACCCCAGAACCAGCAGTGAAGACAGCAGAAGCACGACCGAGAGTGAGATCGCGACATCAAGGTCGCTCTCGAAGCCGGCATAGATTGCAAGAGGCAGGGTCTGAGTCTTCCCCACAAAGTTGCCCGCGAACATGAGGGTGGCCCCGAATTCTCCGACCGCGCGCGCCCATCCCAGCAGAATCCCGGCGAGGAATGCGCTTCGGCATTGCGGAAGGTGAATCAGCATCGACATTTGGAATGGGGATGCTCCATCAATCGAGGCCGCCGAAAGGGTGTCGGGATCAACGCGCCTCAAACCTTCCACCGCGCTCCGTACGAAATAGGGCAGGGCGACGAATGCCTGAGCGATCACCACGGCGGCCGACGTGAAGATGATCTGGATCCCCCACCTGTCCAGCGTTGCGCCCGGCCAGCCCTGGCGCCCAAACGCGGCCAAGAGCGCAATCCCTGCCGCCGCGGGAGGCAGGACGATCGGCAGATCGGAGACCACGTCGGCCAGTCTCGACAGCCAAGTCGTGTGCCCGGCTATGAATCTGGCGAGCGGGAACCCTATCACCGCCACAATGAGAATCGCCGCAAAGGTTGTTCGGAGACTGAGAAGAATTGCCTGCTGGCTTTCTGATCTGCCCAGAACGGCGGCCAATGTCGCAGGGCTGGATCGGCTGGTCAGGGCCCCGAGCGGCACGAGGATCAAGGCCAGGGCAGGCAGTCCGAGCAGCGCCCAGAGAGCTGATTCCCTCCGATTCACTGGGGGGGTCGAAACCCGTGCATGGCCATGATTGACTGACCCTTTTTGTCGAGCGCCAATTTCACCAATTGTTGAGCTGCCGCGGCATGCTCTGAGTCCTTGGTCACGGCCACGTAGTATAGGGCCTTCACGTTCCACTCCTTCGGAATCTCACGAGTAACTGCCTTCTTGGCACGAAGGGCGTCGGTCCGATAGACAAAGCCCGCATCCACCTCGTCCATCTCCACGCGGGCAAAGACAGCGGAGACGTTGGTTTCGAGCGACACAGTGTTGGCTCTGTCTCTATACACATCTCCGAGCCCACGAGACCGGAGCCTATCTC
>JAEYWW010000283.1 GCA_023428805.1 Armatimonadota bacterium
ACGAGCTTCCTGAACTGATCCGCTGGAACAGGCTCGGGGAGGAGGCGGATCAGGCAGGCCTGGCAGAATCTGGCTCCCTCGCGGGCGCATGGAGCGAATCCAAAACGCGCCTCGCCGAAGCCTTTGAACGATCCTGGCTGACCGGGCTCATGCGGGAAGCGGTCCTCCAGCGTCCCGAAATCGCCCGCTTTGACCGAGTCACACATGAAGAGGCGGCGGCGGAGTTTCGCCGGCTTGATGATGAACTGATGCTCCTGAACCGCATCCATGTCGCCCGCGAGCATTGGCGGCAGGTGCCTCGGGGGATTGCCGCAGGCAAAATGGGATGGCTTCGGGCGCAGTTCACGATGAAGACGAGGCACAAGCCGATCCGTGCCGCGATGGAGCACGCGGGAGAGGCTGTTCAAGCCATCAAACCCGTCTTTCTCATGAGCCCGCTTTCGGTGGCGATGTATCTCCCCTCGAACGGGCCGAAGTTCGACGTGGTGATCTTCGACGAAGCGAGCCAGGTCAAGCCTGAGGACGCCTTCGGCTCGATCCTCCGCTCGGCACAGGTGATCGTCGTGGGCGATACCAAGCAGATGCCCCCGACCAGCTTCTTCGACAAGCTCACGTCGGATGGCGACGAAGAGGAGGACGAGGATGCGGAAGATGCCGCCAACTCTGCGCGCGACCTCGAAAGCGTGCTCGGCCTCATGGATCGCAAGATTCCGCAGGAGAGCCCCAGCCGCAGGTATCTCCGCTGGCATTATCGGAGCCTCCACGAATCGCTCATCGCGACATCCAATGCGCTCTTCTACGATGACAAGCTCATCACCTTCCCCAGCCTGTTCCGCCCCGGAAGCACTCTGGGTTTGAGCCTGCGTCACGACCCCTCAACGGTCTATGGCCGAGGCGAAAAACGGCAGAACCCTGCGGAGGCCCGCGCCGTCGCCCTCGCCGCGCAGACCCATATCCGCGAGAATCCCCACCTGACACTCGGCATCGCCGCATTCAGCAAAGCCCAGCAGGAGGCGCTGCAGGATGAGATCGACCAACTCCGCATGGATGATCCCTCCTTTGAAGAGTTCGACAAGCGGCATCCCTACGAACCTCTTTTCATCAAAAATCTCGAAAACGTCCAGGGCGACGAGCGGGATGTGATCTTCATTTCCGTAGGCTATGGCCGCGACGCGCAGGGCAAAATCTCTGGACACTTCGGGCCGGTGAATCGAAATGGGGGAGAGCGGCGGCTCAACGTCCTGCTCACCAGAGCGCGCAATCAGTGCGTGATCTTCTCGAATCTCCGGGCCGACGACATCCCGGTGAGCGCGGCCAGCGGCGCGGGCGTCCACGCCCTGCGCACCTTCCTCGCCTTTGCGGAGACTGGCACTCTCAGCACAACACACCAGGCGGAAAACCTGCCGCCCGCTCCGTTCGACCAGGTGGTTTTTGAGAGGCTGCGGGCGGCGGGGCACAACGTCGCGTCAGGCGTCGGCAGTGCAGGGTACGCCATCGACCTGGCGATAAGGCATCCCGACGATCCAGATCGGTTCGTGCTGGGAGTCGAATGCGACGGGGAGATGTACGACCGCGCCCGCACCACCCGCGACCGCGACAAGCTGCGGCGAAAAGTGCTCCTCTCGCGCGGCTGGCGGCTCCATCGCATCTGGTCATACGATTGGTTCCAGAACCCGGAGCGGGAATGGGCGCGATTGGAGGAGGCGATTCGGGCCGCTGTGGCGGGCGAAGAGGAGCCGCCGCGCCTCCCGGAAGCCGCACCAGTGGAGGCGGAGAGCGCCGCCCCCGAAGCCGGAATCGCCCCCGCACTCCTGCCCCGCGACCCCATCGCGCCGCCCCGGATCACCGCGCATCCCTATGCCATCTGCCAACTGGGGGCCGTTGTGGCGGGCAGCAGCCTGCATGATGAACCCGTCGAAGAGCTCGCCCGCTGGGTCCTGCACGTCATCGACACCGAATCCCCCATCCATCAAGACGAAATCGTGCGGCGCATCCGCGAAGCGGCGGGGATCAAGCGCGCCGGATCGCGTATTCAGGCGGCGATCCAGGAGGCGACTGACCTCGTGCTCCGCCACAGCCGTGCCCGACGCTTCGGCGCGTTCCTTTATTCCGTGCGGCAGCCGCAAATTCAAGTTCGGACCCGAGCCGGATGCCCCGCCGCTCTGCGCAACATCGACCTGATCGCGCCCGAGGAGATCGCGCTGGCCCTGCGGGATGTCGTCCGCGATTCCTTCGGCATCGCGCCCCCAGAAGCGGCGGCGGAGACCGCGCGAAGGTTCGGGTTCGACCGCATCACCGCGCCGATGTCCCAGACGATCCTCGCCGTGCTCGAAGCGGAAGTCGCCGCAGGCAGGCTCGGCCTCTCCAGCGGACACCTGACTCTTCCCTGACCCCTCCCGCAGGCAAAATGAGGCCCGCACAACGGCGGGCCTGGAGACGAGTGGGACGGAAAAGGCGTCAGGCGGCCTTGTTGGCCCGCTGAGTTCCACCTTCGGTCACCGAGAGGGAGACTTGGACGAGCGGGATCTGCACGGGCTGGGTGACCTGGCCGGTCAGCTTGTTCACGAACCGATAGGCGACCGCGTACCAGCCTGCGCCGACGTTGATCGGCACCGGGGAGCTGCCGCTTGGGAAGCTGACAAACTCCTTGTGGCGGAACTTCCCTTTCTGGGGGTTGACGTGGGGGCTGGCGAGCGGCTGGAGCAGGATTTCCGTCGTGCAGTTGGCCGTGTTCGCGCCGCTGCTGGTGACATTGATGACTCCCGTGCCTGCCGTGGCTGTGATCGAAATGTTGTCGCCGGTGAATCCGGTGCTGGGCGGAGTGAGTGGGATCGTGCCCGCCGGGGTCACCTGCAGAAACTTGCTGCTGAGCGCGATGAACGCGCTGATGCCCGTCGGGTTGTATTTCTTGCCCGTCACAGTTTCTTTGTGGATGGTCTGGGCGTAGTTCTCCCAGGCGTTCGCCTGGCTGACGCTCATGTTCTTGAACGCGGATGCCGAGCGGCCGAAGTAGCTCCGCGCACTCTGCTGGGCGGCGGTGTCGGGGTTGGCGGGAGTGATGCGGGGCTTGACGACTAAACCCTGTCGGCTCTCGGCGAAAACCACCGGCCCCGCCTTGCCACGCACGTCTTCCAAGATGATGGAAAGTCTTGCTTTTGCCATTTTGTTTTGTTCCTCAGTCCCAAGAGCCGAAGGTTTTCCACCGGGTCCGGGATTGTTAAGAAACATGGTAGGTAAACGTTTCCTGAATCTTTAGGGTTTGGTATGTAACTTTTTCTTGAATTGCTTTCCCAGGGCCGTCTTGCCATCAGTCGCATATGCTTGGTAATGTTAGGGACGCAGATCAGTCACTCATCAGACCGGCTCGCCAAAATCTCGCCTTGTCCTCCCTCAACCTATGAATGCCGTCGAAATTGAAGCCGCCGTCTCGGAACTGGCGCAGCAGCCTTTCGACGCCGAGGAATTTCCCTTTCAATTCCTCGCGGCGTTCGGCAATAAAGACACGACCATCAAGCGGCTCCGCAAGCGGGACACCAACAAATCGGACGTGCCGGGCGGAATTCTCCATCGCAGTCATATCCATCTCGCCGTTGCAGAACCAGGAGAGGTAGAAGAAACCTTCCAGCGTCTGAAAGCCAGCCCCAAGACAACGGCGGAGAAGGCCAAGTACATCCTCGCCACGGATGGCCAGACCATCCTGGCCGAAGAACTGGCCAGCGGCGAAAACCTGGCGTGCGAATACGCCGACCTGCCCAATCACTTCGGCATCTTCCTGCCCCTTGCCGGAATCACGACGGTCGCGGCGATCAAGGAAAATCCGTTTGACATCCGGGCCACCAGCCGCCTCAACAAACTTTATGTGGAGCTGCTCAAGGAGAATCCTGATTGGGCGACGGAGGAGCGGCGGCCTGATCTCAACCACTTCTTCGCGCGGATCATTTTCTGCTTCTTCGCCGAAGACACGGGCATCTTCAACGGCACCAGCCTCTTCACGGATACAGTCCGCCAGATGACCGAGCCGGACGGCTCAAACACCGCCGAGGTGCTCAGCCGCCTCTTCCGCATCATGAATGTGGATCACCTGGAGCGGGCCAGAGCCGAATACCCGGGGTGGGAAGGGCAATTCCCTTACGTCAACGGCGGACTCTTCTCGGGCTCGGCGGATGTGCCGCGCTTCACCCGCACGGCGCGAAGCTATCTCCTCAGCGTCGGCGACCTCAACTGGAAGAGCATCAACCCTGACATCTTCGGCTCGATGATTCAGGCAGTAGCGGATGATGACGAACGCGGATCGCTCGGAATGCACTACACCAGCGTGCCGAACATCCTTAAAGTCCTCAATCCCCTCTTTCTGGATGACTTGCGAGCCCAGTTGGAGCGGGCGGGGGATCACAAGGCGAGCCTGTTGCGGTTGCGGGAGCGTCTGGCCCGCATCCGCGTCTTCGACCCGGCCTGCGGCTCCGGCAACTTTCTCGTCATCGCCTACAAGCAGATGCGGGCGATTGAAGCCGAAATCAATCGGCGGCGGGGAGAGGAGGGACGTCCCTCAGTCATCCCCATCAAGAACTTTCGCGGCATCGAAATTCGTGACTTCGCCGCCGAAATCGCCCGGCTTGCGCTGGTGATTGCGGAGTATCAGGAAGACGAACGCTACCGGGGCCACCAAAACGCCCTACTCGACTTCCTTCCTCTTGCCCAAGAGAACTGGATTTGGAAGGGCAATGCTCTCCGTCTTGATTGGACCACTGTCTGTCCGCCGTTGGGATCGGGAGTCAAAGTCCAGGCAGATGATCTGTTCGGGAGTGAATTACCGCAAACAGAGATTGACTTTGCAAATGCAGGGGGCGAAGTATTTGTTTGCGGCAATCCACCTTACCTCGGTTTTACCTGGCAGTCAGATGAGCAAAAGTCAGAGCTTAAGTCTCTTTTCGAAGCTGAGACAACTCACTGGAAGTCTCTCGACTATGTTGGCGGGTGGTTTCTGAAGGCCGCTAAATTCGGCAGACATACAGGCGCAAATATTGCATTTGTTTCCACAAATTCGATCTCGCAAGGAGAGCAAGTCCCAATTCTTTGGCCGATCGTTTTCAAGTACGACCATTCAATTGATTTTGCCTTTACATCGTTTAAGTGGTCTAACCTAGCAAGCAATAAAGCCGGTGTAACTGTTGCAGTTATTGGTTATTCTACCCAAAGCAAAGGCGCTAAAACATTGTATGCAACTCTTCCTGACAATACTGTAGAATCTCGGGAAGTACCGTTCATAAACGCATACCTTGTACCAAGTGCTGACATTATCATTCAACCAAGATCAAAACCCATTAGCGAACTCCCAACAATGGTTTGGGGGAACAAAGCTACTGATGGGGGAAATTTGATTCTTACGTCGCACGAATATTATCATTTATCAAATGCGGATGAGCGTACAAGTCACTACATTAGGCCATATTTTGGATCGGCAGAGTTTATTCGTGGACGCAATAGGTACTGTATCTGGGTTGGAGATGACGAACTTGCAGATGCACTACAAATCACTACCTTTGCGCAACGCTTTAAGCAAGTGTGTCGTTTTCGTCTAGCTAGCAAGGCAAATGAAACTAAGTCAGCTGCAAGATTCAGTCATAGATTCCGCCAAATTCAAGGCATTGCGCAGCAATATTCACTTATAATTTCAGGGGTTAGCTCAGAGTCTCGTGAATATCTTCCAGTAGGGCTATTGCCTGCCAGATCAATCATCTCTAATCTGGCCTTCGCACTCTACGACGCCCCAATCTGGAATCTCGCCCTGATCGCTTCCCGTCTCCACCTCGTCTGGATCGGTACCGTGTGCGGGAAGCTGGAAACACGCTACCGCTACTCCAACACGCTCGGGTGGAACACCTTCCCGGTCCCGCCCCTCACCGAAGACCAGAAAGCGGACCTGACGACCTGCGCCGAGGAGATTCTTCTCGCCCGCGAGGCGCACTTCCCGGCTACAATCGCCGACCTTTATGACCCGGAGCGGATGCCCGACGACCTGCGGCGGGCTCATGAGAGGAATGATGAGACGCTGGAGCGCATCTACATCGGACGCCGATTCAAGAACGACACCGAGCGGCTGGAGAAGCTCTTCGCCATGTACGCCGAAATGACCGCCCAGCCGGGCACCCCCAAAAAGATCAAAGCAAAGAAATGAGCGACGCGCCCACCCCCTTCCCCACCATTCCAACCGTCTCGATCACCACCGAGCAGACAGGGGCCTCGACGAAGTCGAACGAACTCGGGATGCGCCCGATGCAGCAGCGGGTCTTCGCCCATCGGGGCGAGCAGTACCTGCTAATCAAATCCCCGCCTGCCTCCGGCAAGTCCCGCGCTCTCATGTTTGTCGCGCTCGACAAACTCACCAACCTGGGAGTGAGGCAAGCCATCATTGCGGTGCCGGAACAGATCATCGGAGCTAGTTTCAATGATGAGAAACTGAGCGAGCACGGCTTCTGGGCGGACTGGGAAGTCAAGGCCCGCTGGAACCTCTGTAGTGCCCCCGGCGCAGACGAGCCCGCCGTCGCGAAGTCGAAGGTCAAGGCCGTCGGCGAATTCCTGGCGAGCGAAGACAAAGTGCTCCTCTGCACCCATGCCACCCTCCGCTTCGCGGTGGACGAGCTGGGCATCGAAGCCTTCGATGACCGCCTCCTGGCGATTGATGAATTCCACCACGCCAGCGCGAACCCAGAGAATCGGCTCGGCCACCAACTCAGCCAGTTCATCGCGCGGGACAAAGTGCATATCATTGCGATGACCGGAAGCTACTTCCGCGGTGACGCGGAAGCGGTGCTTGCGCCGTCGGACGAAGCCAAGTTCACGACCGTCACCTACACCTACTACGAACAGCTCAACGGCTATACGTATCTCAAGGCTCTTGACATCGGCTACGCGTTCTATACGGGCCGATATGTGGATGCGGTGGCGAACGTGCTCGACCGCAGCCTCAAGACCATCGTGCACATCCCCAGCGTCCAGTCCCGAGAAAGCCTGAAGGATAAGGTCAAGGAGACGGAAGAGATCATTGACCACCTCGGCGAATGGAAGGAACGGGACAAGGAAACTGGATTCCATCTCGTCGAAGTGCGTGAAGGGCCAAACCAGGGCAAAATCCTGCGCGTTGCGGACCTGGTGGATGATCGTGAGCCTGCCCAGCGGGAGAGAGTGATGAAGGCCCTGCGCGATCCCGCGCAGAAAAACAATCGGGATCACGTGGACGTGATCATCGCTCTCGGCATGGCCAAAGAGGGATTCGACTGGATCTGGTGCGAGCACGCCCTCACCATCGGCTACCGCAGCAGTTTGACCGAAGTGATCCAGATCATCGGCCGTTCAACGCGCGATGCTCCGGGCAAAGAACGCGCCAGGTTCACCAATTTCATTGCCGAACCCGACGCCTCAGAGAGCGCGGTGGTGGATGCGGTCAACGACACTTTGAAGGCCATCGCCGCCTGTCTGCTCATGGAGCAGGTCCTGACGCCGCGCTTTGAGTTCACCCCGCGAAATGCCGGACCACAGGAAGGATTCGATTACGGAAACGCAGGCTACACCGAAGGCAAATCGAATGTCGGAATCAACCACGATACGGGCCAGATTCACTTCGAAATCAAGGGACTCGTGGAGCCGCAAAGCAAAGAAGCCAAGCGAATCTGCCGCGAAGACTTGAATGAGGTCATCACGGCGTTTGTCCAAGACAAGAGCGCATTGGAGAAAGGGCTTTTCGACCAGGAGAACACCCTGCCCGAAGAACTGACGCAGGTCCGCATGGGCAAAATCGTGCGGGAGCGCTATCCTGAATTGGAGGATACGGATTTGGAGGCGGTGCGCCAACACGCAATCGCCGCGCTGAATATCGCCCAGCAGGCCAAGCAGATCGCCCTTGGACTCGCTCAGGATGAGGAAGGCAAGCCCAGCCTCAACACGTCTCTGATTGAAGGAGTCAAGAAATATGCGATGGACGTACGGGACTTGGACATCGACATGATCGACCGGGTCAATCCCTTCTCCGCCGCCTATGCGATCCTGGCCAAGTCGATGGACGAGAAAACGCTGCGCCAAGTGCAGGCGTCCATCGCGGCGAAGCGGGTCGCCATTCCCTACGATGAGGCGAAGGAGATCGCGATCCGGGCAAAAGCGTGGCTGCAGGATCGGGGCCGCCTCCCGGACGTGGGCTCATCTGATCCCTACGAACGCTATTTGGCCGAAGGCGTGGCCGCCTTCCAGCGTCATGTCGCCGCCGAAAAACGCCGGGAGCAGACATGAGCCGACCCAAGAAAGCGGGCTCTCAGCGAGACCTGCAGGCCGATGAATCGCTGCTGGCGGATTTGGGCCTGAGTGTTGAAGAAACGAAGCCGGAGACTTACACCGCTCGCGAAGAGAGGATTCTGGCGGGATTCGAGGACATTGTCCGGTTCTATGAGGAGCATGGCCGCCTGCCGAGCCACGCGCCGGATGGAGACATCTTCGAACGGCTCTACGCCGTTCGCCTGGACCGAATCCGCGAACTGCCCGAAGCGTCGGCGTTGCTCTCTCCCCACGATCCCCACGGGCTGCTCACGATGCCCAGCGGCATGATATCGGAAGCGGAGCTCAAGGCTTTGTCGGATGAAGACCTGCTCGCGGAGTTGGGCATTGATGCCGACACCGACAACATCACGACTTTGCGCCACGTCGCGTCCCGCGAAGAAAGACAAGCCGCCGAAGAGATCGCCAACCGCACTCCCTGCCTGGACTTTGACCAGTTTCAACCCATCTTCGACGACGTTGATTCTGGCTTGGCAGATGGACGACTAGCGGCGGTGCGATTTGAGAAGAATGCGGCGGTCGCTCAAGGGGATACGTTCATTCTTGGCGGTCAATACGCCTACGTTGCGGAAGTGGGTGAGGAAATCCGAACCACGCCCGGCAAAACGGATGCGCGTCTGCGTGTGATCTATTCAAACGGCACCGAGAGCAACCTCCTCCGACGTTCGCTTCAACGGGGACTTTACAAAGATGAAGCCGGGAGGCGCATTGTTCCCCGAGAATTGGGGGGCCTGTTCGGCGATGCGATGGAAGAAGGCGACGTGAAGACGGGGACTATCTACGTTTTACGAAGTCTGTCCACTCATCCCTTCATCGCCGCGCATCGTGAACTGGTTCACAAGATTGGCGTCACGGGCGGAACTATCACCTCAAGGATAGGGGATCCGAAGGTGGACGCGACTTACCTGCTGGCTGACGTGGAGGTCGTGGCGGAATACAAACTGGCAGGAATCAACCGTGCCAAGCTCGAAACAGTCTTCCACCGCATCTTCGCTGCGGCTCAGATAGACTTGGAAATCCAGGATCGCTTCGGCAATCCCGTCAAGCCCAAAGAG
>JAEYWW010000055.1 GCA_023428805.1 Armatimonadota bacterium
GCGGAAGGGGGGTCTCGGGGGTCATCATTGCTCCAAGGCTGAGGCAGATCAGGGACGCGTGCATGGCTTCATTCTACGAAATTCCTCGCCTGGGTTGCCAGTTCCACGAGAAATAGCTGTACAATGAACTTCAGTGGCGGGGACACGACGAGCGGGGGCCTATTGGCCGCTGGTGGCGGCGATCGGCATGACGTCCGCCGCGATTTTTGCGCCCCAATCCCAGCCTAAACCCGACCCGCTCAAGGCGCAATTCGACAAAGACGTCAAGCCCCTTATCGCCAAATACTGCCTCGGCTGCCACAACGGCCCCAAGGGCATGGGGGGAGTCGATTTCGCCAAATACAAAACGGTCGAACAGATGACCGCCGATCAGAAGACCTGGGATCGCGTCGCGGCAAACCTGCGCGGGCAAGTCATGCCCCCGCCGAACTACAAAATCCAGCCCACCGACAAAGAGCGGGAGCGGATGCTGGCGGCAGTCGAGACCATCATTACCGTGGGCTGTGGCGGCGCTGACCCGGGCAAGGCGACGATTCGCAGGCTCAACAAACGCGAATACAACAACACCGTCAAGGACCTGCTGCTGGTCGATCTTTCTCCGGCGGACGATTTTCCGTCCGACGACATCGGCTATGGCTTCGACACCATCGGTGATGTCCTCACATCGTCTCCCCTCTTCACCGAGCAGGTGATCGCGGCAGCCGAAAAGCTCGCCGAGGCCGCCATCATCGACCGGGAGCCCCGCGAAACCACCTATGACCCCTTGTCCTTCAAAATCGACGGAGGAATCAATCTCAACCAGTCCGACACGGCCTGGTTCTTCGCCAAAGGCACCGCTGAAGTCACTCACGAATTCAAGACCGCAGGCTTCTACACGATCCGCATCAAGGCCTACGGTCAGCAGGCTGGCCCTGAAGTCTGCAAGATGTCGCTCACTGCCGGCAACAAGATTCTCACGACCTTCAATGTGGCGGCGAAGAGTGCAAAGCCCGGGATTTACGAAATACCCTATGACGCCCAAGCGGGCAAGCTCCCCCTCCAGGTCACCTTCGTCAACGACTATTACGACCCCAACAATGCCGACCCCACCCAGCGGGATCGCAACTTGGCGGTGATGTCAATCCAGGTGATTTCCTCGGGCGATCTCAGCGTCCTTCCCAAGTCGTACACCAACATCATCAACATCCAGCCCATCAAGGGGATGGAGAGCAGCGCGGCGAAGCCGATTTTGACCAAATTCGCCACCCGCGCTTATCGCCGCCCCGCAACCGTCGCGGAAGTTGACAGGCTGCTCCAACTCTTTGATTTCGCAATCGGCAATGGCGAATCGTTCGAGTCGGCCATGCGTCTCTGCGTGACTGCCATCCTCTCTTCCCCGCACTTTCTCTACCGGGTCGAACTGGACAACAAACCAGCGAACGCCGCCAAGCCGGAACCAATCGACGGGCATGCCATGGCGAGCCGCCTGAGCTATTTTCTCTGGTCCACGATGCCGGATGAGGAGCTTTTCCGCGCGGCGGAAAACGGCGATCTCAGCAAGCCCGAAGGCATTCTGAGGCAGGTCGATCGGATGCTCGCCAGCCCCAAAATCAACGCGCTCGGTGAAGGGTTTGCCATGCAGTGGCTGGAATTGGAACGACTGCGAACCCGACAGCCTGATCCGGTCATCTTTTCCAGTTTTTCTGAAGAACTTCGAGCGGACATGCTGACTGAAACCCGGCTCTTCTTCATGGACTTCGTGCGGAATGGAGAACCTGTTGTCCGACTCTTGGACGCCCCGTACACCTTCGCCAATGATCGCCTTGCCGCGCATTATGGCCTCCGCGCTCCAGGACCGCAATTTGTCAAAGTGGATTTGAAAGGGACTGGGCGCGCCGGGCTCCTCACACAAGCAAGCGTCCTGACCGTGACGAGCAATCCCACCCGCACCAGCCCGGTCAAGCGCGGCAAATGGGTGCTGGAGCAGATTCTGGGCACCCCGCCTCCCGCTCCGCCACCGGGCGCAGATTCGCTCACAGAGGAAGTCAAGAGCCTGAACAACGTGAGCTTCCGCAAACGCCTCGAAATGCACCGCGCCGATCCTGCCTGCGCCAACTGCCACCAGCGCATGGACCCGCTTGGGTTTGGACTGGAAAACTTTGACGGCATCGGGAAATGGCGCGAGATGGAGGCGGGCGCGAAGGTGGATGCCAGCGGCGAACTTCCAGGCGGTGTCAAATTCAATGGCGCCGAAGAATTGCGTGCCATTCTGATTCAAAAGCAGCCCGAGTTTGAGAAGTGCTTGACCGAAAAGCTGATGATCTACGCTCTCGGGCGCGGCCTCAGACCTCAGGACAAGTGCTACGTGGACGAGGTTCTCGCAAAAGCCAGAACCGGCAAGACCACCCTTCCCGAGTTGATCAAAGCCATCGTTTTAACCGATGCATTCCGCATGAAAGGAGCCGGAGACATACTTCCATGAGCGATAACATTTCCCGCCGCACACTTCTCAAGGGCCTTGGCACCTTGATGGCTCTGCCCACTTTGGAGGCGATGCTCCCGACCACGGCGGCGGCATCCCAAGCCGCACAGGCTGCCCGGGTCAACCGCATGGCATTCCTCTTTGTGCCGAACGGGATCAATATGGATCACTGGCGGCCGGGTGCCGAGGGCGCATTGGGCGAACTTCCCTCAATTCTCAAGCCTCTTGAGCCCGTCAAGGGCTCTCTCAACGTGATCTCAGGCCTCGCTCAGGATTGGGCTCACGCCCACGGCGACGGCCCAGGCGACCATGCACGGTCATCCGCAACCTGGCTGACTGGCGTCAAAGCCCGGAAGACGGCAGGCAGCGACATCAAGGCGGGTATTTCGGTCGACCAGATCGCCGCCCGTGCGCTGGAAAAACAGACTCGTTTCGGCTCCCTTGAGCTTGGATGTGAAGGGGGTGCGCTGGCGGGCGATTGCGATTCCGGTTATTCGTGCGCCTACTCTTCGACCATTGCTTGGAAGACGGAAAATCAGCCGCTCGCAAAGGAGATCCGACCTCGCCTGGTGTTTGAACGGCTCTTCGGATCGGGCGATTCGATGGAGGAAGCCCAGAGCCGCGCGCGCCGCCGGAAGCACCGCTCCAG
>JAEYWW010000138.1 GCA_023428805.1 Armatimonadota bacterium
GGGGCAGATCAAGCCGCCCGGTCCGATCATCCAATCGTGGTCGAAACGGCTGGGAAGCTCTCCGTGCCAAAGCGTCTGCGAACCGGCATCGGACGCAATCAAGCTGAGCGCAGACTCTCGGGCGAAATCGAAGTCCGATCTCAGCACCCTCTGGATCCAAACAGACTCTCTTGCCCACTCCCGATAAGCATTGGCCTGCGTGATCGGCAGCGCGCGGAGCGGATGCACGCGGAGCGCGGCCGCGGCGATGAGGAAAAACGCTCCTCTTGCCCCGCAGGCAAAGCGATGGATGTCGTAGCCCGCGACGCTCTTCACCGCTTTGGAACCCGTTCGGCAGATTTCGCCGTTCGAGCGGATCAGACAGAGCCCGAGGCACCAGTCTTTGGGCGGTCCGCATTGCGCAGAGAGCCCGTGCGGAAGGTTCATCGCCAGCAGGCCGCCGACGGTTCCGGGCATTCCATCGACCAGCCGATGCCCTGTCTGCGGGAGGGGAAGGCACTGCCCATGTTGGGACAGTTCCGCCTGCAATTCATCCAAGGGTGTCCCCGCCCAGACAACGACCACTTGGTCGCTCACGTCGTGTTCGATGACCCCAGACCAGCGGGTTGTGTGAAACTCCTGCCCTGCGGAATCAGGGAGCAGGATATTCTTCGTTCCGAGCCCCGCGATCCTCATTTGATCGGGCATCGCTTCCGACATCGCACGCAGTTGAGGCTGAACTTTGGCCCATGCTCCGGCGGACATCATGTGGCGGCTCCACGCCAGCGGCGCATGTGCTCCACACAGCCTTTCTGGTCCGGCAGAATCTTGCACGGGTTCACGAGGTCGGATTGGTGGAAGATGCGCTTGACGTCGGTTTGGAGGCGCAGGTCTGTGCCGCTGAACATCCGCTTCATCAATGAGGTTTTTTCAACACCGACCCCATGCTCTCCCGTCAGGCTGCCGCCCAGTTCGATGCAGCGATCGATGATCTTCTCGCCGAGCAGGATCACTTTCTCCACGACCCCGGGCTCACGCTCATCGAAGCACAAAACCGGGTGCAGGTTGCCGTCTCCGGCGTGAAAGATGTTGGCGACAAGGATGCCTGCCCTGTCCGCTTCCTCATAGACGAAATCCAGCATCTCCGGCAGGCGCGAACGGGGGATGACGCCATCGTGGGTGACGAGGGTGGGCGCGATTCGACCGAGGGCGCCGATGCCCTTCTTGCGCGCCTTCCAGAGCTGCGCCCGCTCGGTGCCGTCGGCTGCAGTTCGGGTGTCGAGAGCCCCGTGCTGGCGGCAGATCGCAAGGGCCGTCTCCATCTCTGATGGGGCGGCCTCGCCGTCGCACTCGATCAGGAGCATGGCCTGGGTGTCGTTGGGGAAATCCAGGCCAAAAGCGAGCCGGACCGCCTCCAGAATCCTCCGATCCATCATTTCGAGCGCGGCGGGAATGACCCCTGCGGCGATGATCGCGGCCACGGTGTCGGTGGCGGCCCGTGTGCTGGGGAAGTTCGCCGTCGCGGTCTGCACGACAGCCGGGGTTTCGGTCAATTTGATCCAGGCCTCGGTGACGATCCCCAGCGTTCCCTCCGATCCCACAATGAGCGAGACAAAATCGGCTCCGGGTGCTTCGGCAACACGCCCGCCTAGCGAGATCACTTCTCCCTCAAAAGTGACCAGAGTCAGGCCGAGCACGTGCTGGGTGGTCACGCCGTATTTCAGCGTGTGGGGACCGCCCGAATTCTCCGCGATGTTGCCTCCAAGCGTACTCACGCTCTGACTGCTCGGGTCGGGAGCGAAATGAAGGCCGTGCGCTGCGACCGCTTCAGTGAGCCGCAGATTCACCGCGCCCGCCTGGGCGTGAAGCGCACGGTTCTCGATGTCCATCTCCAGAATCCGCGTCATCTGCTTGGTGGAGATCACCACTCCGCCGAGGGCGGGCATCGCTCCCCCGCTCAAGCCCGTTCCGGCCCCTCGTGGGGTGAATGGAACGTTGTTCCTGCCGCACCACTGCACGACCTTGGCGGCTTCCTCGGTCGTGCGTGGAAAAACGACCGCAGCCGGCTGGCTTCGATCCACGGTGTAGGCGTCGGCTTCGTACGCCTTCATCGCGCCCGGGGAAGTCAGAATCTGGTCCGGCGGGAGCAGGTCAGTGAGGCCGGACATTCGTGAAGTGTATCCTGCCCAAATGTTTCTGACTCTTGAGGGACCGGAAGGCGCGGGCAAGAGCACCCTCGCCGCCACCCTCGCCCAACGAATTGAAGCCGCTGGTCGTGAAGTTCTGCGGACGCGTGAGCCGGGCGCAGGCGCCTTGGGAGCGGAGATTCGGAAGCTGCTTTTGGAAGGAGAGGAAATCCCGCGTCTCAGCGAACTCTTCCTGTTCCTCGCCGATCGTGCCCATCATGTCGAGCGCGTCATCCAACCCGCATTGGAAGCGGGAAAGGTTGTGCTCTGCGATCGCTTTGCGGACTCAACTGTGGTCTATCAAGGATATGCCAGAGGACTGGATATCGAGGAGCTTCGGAATCTCAATCGAATCGCAACCCAAGGAATGATGCCGAACCTCACGCTGCTTCTTGATCTCCCAGCGGAAATCGGGCTTGCCCGCCTTCACAATCCCGACCGGCTGGACAGCGAACCTCTCTCTTTTCATCAGAAAGTCCGCGATGGTTTTCTTTCGGAGGCGCAGAGGGAGCCGCAGCGATGGGTGGTTTTGGATGCCCGGCAAAGCCAAGAGCAAGTCGCGAAGAACGCCTGGATCGCCGTCCGTGATATGATCGGCGTGTGATGGTTTTCGGAGCCGCGATTGCGATCGTCTGCGCCGGACAGTCAGACGCCGTTTTTCAGCGAATGCGGACATTTCTGACGTCTGCGTCGTCCTATGAGGCCGACTACACCGTGACCATCAATGATGAGCCGCCCGTTCCATCCGCTTGGAAATGGCAGAAGCAGAGAGATCAAATCTATTCGTTCAAGATTCCCAACGCCCACTATGAGCTTCGCCAGCACGCGGATGCGTCGATGATCATTGAGCACGGCGAAAAGAATTATCAGGAGTACCGCCGTTTTTCGGACGGGTATCTTTTCCCCGATCCAGACGCGAATATGCCCGCAACCTTGGGATACCCGTATCTGATCCTCCTTCTCACTGACCCACGGCTGCCTTCATCGGTCTTCACCTTGGAAGTTCGAGATGGGAAGAACTGGCTGGTTGGTGCGGTCGGAGGGCTCGCTGGCCCCGAGAAAGTCGAGATACTTTCGGATGAACAGGGCCGCCCCCAGGTGATCAAGCGGCTGATTGAGACGGACGAGGGACCGCTCAACATCACCATGAAGTTCAATTCCTTCAAAAGCGCCAGCCAGCTTTTTGCTCCCCCGAGCATGATGCCGATGAGCGGCTACGTTCCGGTGAGTGAGACGATCTTCAACACGGTTTATCCCGGCGATCCCGTTGTCTGGAACGACTGGCGGGACAAGAGCGGCGCGATGAGGAAAATGAAGGATTCCCTCAAGGGAAAGGGCCTTGTGATTTTCCTGACTGCGCCCGAGTGTGAAGTCAGCCAGCGCTCCGCCAAGGATTTCAAAGTCCTGAGGGAAAAGCTGCAGAAAGCAGGTTGGAGCGTCGTTGAACTGTCTCTCGGCGGCGGAGCGCCAGTTGGCTTTTCCGGTGCAGAACTGTTCCAGGATGTCGGCGAACGAATTGAGCGCGAATGGGCGATTTCGTCAACTCCCTACTTCGTTTCGATCCAGCCGGACGGCAAGTTCAGAGGAGCGTATGACGGATGGCACTCCAAATCCCCCGACGAAGCATTCCGGGGCCTGACCGAGACGGCTGAAGAAGCTAATCCGTAAGCACGCGCTCGGCAAGAATCAGCGCGACAAAGTCGTCGACCGGCTCAGGCGGAACCTGCATCGTGGCGGGGAGAATGCGCCGCCACCCGCGCCGGGGATTGTGCTCCCAATAGCGTTCTCTTGCCCGGAGAGTCGTCTCCTTTTCATCCACAACCAGGATGCCCATGCTCGGCATTTCTTCCCGAATTGAATCTACGATTTCGCGCCCTTTTGTGCCCGATCCGATGATGATCAAGCTGTAGGGGGC
>JAEYWW010000116.1 GCA_023428805.1 Armatimonadota bacterium
CTTCGATACAACTCGACCGCCTTGCCAATCTGCGTCAGGTTTGCAACGCAGGCAGACGCCTTGGCTGTCGCCCGCACTCGCGCAATCACCGCGAATGAAATGCCGGCAACCACACTAACGATTGCCGCAACGACCAATACTTCAACCAGACTCAGTCCACGTTTCATCACATATTATTTGCCCACAATGTACACCAGATATCCATACAGTGTCGGATCCCATTCAACTTGATGACTGCTTGCAAATAGTCAATATCGCGCCTATGCCGACAAACTCCCCCATAGCTGGCATCAGGCTACAGACAATATCACAGATACTATGCAAAGTGTAGTCAGGTTAACCAAACTGATCAGGCTGTTGAATCAATAGCGTTGCGCCTGCTTTAACTTGACATGACCATCTAAATACAAGACGTTGGCAGCTTGCCCATGAGCAGTAATCGTATAATTATAGGGTTGATGGATAATCAACTCTGTTGGCGCATCAAGAATGTGTAAAACCTCAGCTGGATTAGAAATCTGATTGTAGTCAATGAGTCCTGTCTTCTGGTCAGCCATGAATACGAACGCACTTGGAGTCCGATAGCTAGAGTGTATGCGACCTAAAGATTGATCACCCAAAAGTGGCCGCAGGGGTGCTCCTTTTTTTGCCGCGGCTGGATTTGTGATCGAATCAAGCGGGCAGAACCACTGACTCTCTGAGAGTCCATACCTCCCGACGATTTGCTTGTATTGAATTGTATTGACGTCTGAACTATTCTTTGTCATCAAATCATGACTCAAAGTGACCGGCGGCAAAAACTGGTCATAGTCGCTTCGATACAACTCGACCGCCTTTCCAATCTGGCTCAAGTTTGCAATGCATGCGGACGCCTTAGCCCCCTTCTTTGCACGCACAAATACGGGCAGGACTATCGCGGCGATAAGAATCAAGAGGCCGACAACAGCAACCAATTCAACAATGCTGAATCCTGCAGTTCTAGATTTGTTCACCTGAACGCACATGTACAGAGTCTACATGACGAACTCCGAAAACCAGCGAAAACTCGGGTCTCTGCTGTCAAGTCCCGAACCCGGCTGCGCCCCACCACCCCGCCGATGCCACAATTTCCGAACCATGAGCGAGCTTGGCATCACATCGAGGGAGGAGAACTACAGTGAGTGGTACAACGATCTTGTCCACAAAGCTGACCTGGCGGAACATTCCGCCGTCCGCGGGTGCATGGTCATCAAGCCGCATGGCTACGCCATCTGGGAGCTGATGCAGAAGGGGCTCGACGGCATGTTCAAAGACACCGGGCACGTCAACGCCTACTTCCCCCTCTTCATTCCCAAAAGCTTTCTCAGCCGCGAAGCCGAGCACGTCGAGGGCTTCGCCAAAGAGTGCGCGGTCGTCACCCACCATCGCCTGATGAATGACCCCAACGGCGGCGGAGTCGTCGTGGACCCCGAGGCCAAGCTGGCCGAAGAACTGGTCATCCGTCCAACCAGCGAGACCGTCATCTGGAACACCTACAAGGGCTGGGTGCAGTCCTGGCGCGACCTGCCCATCCTCGTGAACCAGTGGGCCAACGTCTGCCGCTGGGAGATGCGGACGCGCCTTTTCCTGCGCACCGCCGAATTCCTCTGGCAGGAGGGCCACACCGCCCACGCCACCTACGATGAGGCCGAGCAGGAAGCCCTGACGATTCTCGATGTCTACCGCCGCTTCGCCGAGGAGTGGATGGCGGTCCCCGTCATCACTGGACTCAAGTCCGAAGGCGAAAAGTTCGCGGGCGCGGATCACACCTACTGCATCGAAGCGATGACCCAGGATTTCCGCGCGATCCAGGCGGGCACGAGCCACCATCTAGGGCAGAACTTCGCGAAGGCGTTTGATGTCACCTTCCAGAGCAAGGAAGGAAAACTCGAGCACGTCTACGCCACAAGCTGGGGCGTTTCTACCCGCCTGATCGGAACGCTCATCATGGCTCACTCCGACGACAAGGGCCTCATCATTCCCCCGATGCTCGCCCCCATCCAAGTCGCGATCATCCCCATCGGTCGAGGAGACCAGCTTGACGCGGTGATCGAAGCCTGCGAAAAGCTGGCCGCCGAGATGAAGCAGCATCGCTACGGCGAGGAACGCGTCCGGGTGAAGATCGACAAGCGGGACAAGTCCCCCGGCTTCAAGTTCAACGACTGGGAGCTCAAGGGCGCCTGCCTCCGCATCGAACTCGGCCCCCGTGATCTTGAAGCGGGCCACTGCGTCATCGCTTCTCGACTCGGCGGTGACAAAGAGACGGTCGCCCTCGACCAGATTGCGGCGACCATCGTCGAACGACTCCAAGCCCAGCAGCAGGAGATCTACGACCGCGCCCTCGCGATGCGCGAGGCCAACACGCGCCGCGTGGACACCTGGGAGGAATTCGCAGCGGCGTTCGACGGCGAAGGTGGCGGCGGATTCATTGTTGCCCATTGGGATGGCACCCAGGAGACCGAAGATGCCATCTCCGATGCCACCAAAGCCACCATCCGCGCCATCCCCATGACCCCGCTCGCCCCCGGCGACGACGAGCCAGGGACGTGCGTTTTCTCGGGCAAGCCCAGCAAGCAGCGCGTGGTCTTCGCGAAGGCATACTGAGGAAATTCCTCCTCCGCCGTTGCATCGTCGGGAGATTCGGCGATGCAGGGTGGTGCGCCTCTCCAGAGGTGCAAGTGCAGGACCGCTCGACTTCAGTCGGGCTCTCGGAATTCCGCACTTCAGTGCGCTGGTGTATTGGCTTTCCGCGCTAAAGTGCGGAAATTACGACAGCCCAGGTCAATTCCCCGCCGCGCCGGATTCGCTTAATCGGGGATCAACTCCGGCGTGTCGTTTGCCGCTTGCGGGGTCGAGCAGGATGGCGTGGCAGGAGCCCATGCGGGCGGGACGGGCGGCGAACTTGTGGCCCATCGCCTCCATTTTCGCCCGGGTGTCGGGGTTCAAGCCGCGCGGCTCCCAACGGATTTCGTCAGGCAGCCATTGATGATGGATGCGCGGAGCGGCGACCGCCTCCTGCACCGTCATCTTGTGATCGACGACGTTGAGGATCGTCTGAAACACCGTGTTGATGATGGTCGGTCCGCCCGGCGAACCGACCACCAAGAAGGGCTTGCCTTCCTTCAAGACAATTGTGGGCGTCATCGAAGACAGGGGCCGCTTCCCCGGCGCGATCGCATTGGCTTCTCCCTGGATCAAACCAAACACATTGGGCACCCCGACCTTGCTCGTGAAGTCATCCATCTCGTTGTTGAGCAGAATCCCCGTACCCTCGGCCACCACATGCGCGCCGTAGCTGGTGTTGAGGGTGTACGTGTTGCTCACGCAATTCCCGTCGCCGTCAACCACGCTGAAATGCGTCGTATGCTCGCCTTCCTGGATCGGAAACACGCCCGCCTTGATCTCGCTGGACGGCGTAGCCTTCTGGGGATTGATCATCTCCCAAAGCTTCAGCCCATAAGATTTCGCCGTCAACTCCCGGATCGGAACCCGGACGAAATCCGGATCACCCATGTGGGCCGACCTGTCCGCAAATGCCCGCTTCATCGCCTCCACCATCGGGTGCAGCACTGCCGCCGAGTGCGGCTGAGCAGCCGCAACATCAAAGTGCTCCATCATGTTGAGCATTTCGATCAGCACCGCTCCACCCGAAGATGGGGGCGGCATCGTGAGAATGTTGTGCCCGCGATAGCTGCCTCGCACGGGCTCACGAACCGCCACCTTGTAGCCCGCCAAGTCTGATAAGTAAATGTGTCCGTTGTTCTTCTTCGAGTCGGCATCGATCAGCCGTGCGGTCTCGCCTCCGTAAAACCCCTCTCGACCCTGGTCGCGGATGCGGATCAGGGTTTTGGCGAGATCGGGTTGCTTCCAAACTTCGCCTTCTCTGAAAAAATTGCCTTTTCGATTGAAGATTTCATATGAATCAGGAAAGACTTTGAACCTGGCGGCTTCCTGCCGGAATTCGTTCGCTCTCGATTCCGAGAGTGGGAATCCCTTACCTGCCAGGTCGATCGCAGGTTGAACCAGCCGCTTCCAAGGAAGTTTTCCGTACATGCTGTGCGCCTCCCACATCCCCGCGACCGTGCCCGGCACTCCGGCCGCCTTCCGCCCAAACGTGGACATTCCGGGGACGACGTTCCCCCCTGCATCCAGATACATGTCCCGGCTCGCAGATTTCGGCGCGACCTCGCGGTAGTCGATGGCGACGGCGCGCCCATCCGCCATGCGCACCAGCATGAATCCTCCACCGCCGATGTTTCCTGCTTCGGGAAAAGTCACCGCCAGAGCGAACGCCGTTGCAATCGCCGCGTCCACTGCATTGCCGCCCTCTGCCATGACCTTCGTGCCTGCTTCCGAGGCAAGCGCGGAATCCGACACCACCGCGCTTTTCGCAAAGCTCTTCGGGTGGATTTGGGCGAGGCCGATCGATGCCATGGCCAGGAGCGTCAATGTCCACAACGTTCGCATGAGATGATTATGAATGGAAATTTTTATCAACACGAGTTGACAAATAAAGTAGACGTTAGTCTATACTCAATTCATGGCACCCCGACCCCACGCACAGCGTCTTCTTGGAGACCTGAAAGAGACACGCGATGAACTGCGCGATTCGATTCTGAAGTTCACCCCTGACCAGCTCGATTGGGCTCCCAAGTCCGGCATGAAGTCTGTTCGCGCGATGCTCGCGGAAGTCTGCGCCATGGAAGAAATGTCAATCGGTTGGGCCGCCAATCAGAAGGAGGAAGACTGGATGGCGATTGAAGAGCGCTTCAAGTCAGTCAAAAGCCCGCAAGAGGCCATCGAATTGCTTGATGCAGCAAGAGCCAAGACGATTCAATATCTAGAGCGCGATCACGCCGACGATCTCCAGAATCCGATCCCGCTTCTGGAAAGCTGGCACCAGTATTTCAATGTGACCGAAATCGAACCGGAAGAACTCGTACGATGGGTTGTGCGCCACGAGTACTACCACCTCGGCCAGTTGATCTCCTACCTCTGGTTCCTCGGCCACGATCCCTACAAACCGGAGTGACGAGGGAGACGGCTTACTTCGAAGTCAGTCGATAATGCAGGACCCGCTCATAGGTGGCCAAAGTGAAGCCTTCGCCAGATTCCCATATCTGTCCGTCATTGCAGTTCCCGAGTCCCTTGACATGGGCGATTTTCTTCTGAGTTTGAAGGTCGTAGACCAGCGCGCCATCAGAGTTCGAAGCGAGAAGCCTTCGTCCAGAAGCGTCTGTCGTGAACTTTGACCCCAGTTCGATGTCGGCTCCCAGGACAATATCCTGCCCTTCACGCAGAAGGTGCAGTTCATTTTGATCCCGCCAGATCAAATCCCCTTCGGGCGTGCAGGCAAATTGATAGGTGATGTGAATGTTGGTGAAGCGGCGCTTCTGCACAGGAGCCCCAACTGACTTGACCCAGCTCGCCACAGTCTCACCCTTTGCCGCATGACTCTTATAGACCACGCCTCCCGACGAGTTCAACGCCGCTTCAGAGGCGTCGATTCCTTTGACCAGCACCTGTTTGTCTATGGGCTCAAGACGGTCGTTCTTCAAACGCCAACACTCCATTCCACCGTCGGAGGTCGCACAAAGAAGGTCATCACCCAGCCATCGTATGTCGAGGATGGAGACCGGCGTTTTCAGGCCCTTGGACAAAAAGGACACTTCTTCAAGTTTCTGATGCTTTCCTCCCACATCATACAGGGCGATCTTTCCAGAGTAGTTCGCGGCTACAAAGTGCTTTCCATCCTTGTGCCAAGCCGTCGATCTGACCACCGAAAGGTTGAGATGCGCAATCTCGTGCCGCCCCTGTGCATCAATCAGTTCAGCCCCATCGTTCATGTGAGTCACGCAGACAACTCTGCGATTCCAAGGATCGATTGATCTTACAAAGAGACCCCCATCCAGCCTCTGTCGGCTCTCCAAAACCGCGCCCTGAAGATTCTCTGCCTTGTCGCGCAGGACCTGCATCAAGCTCATCGTCAACGGCATGACGACAAAGAGCAGCACACCTAGGACGGCGCCGATGATCAAGAGCCGCTTTCTTCGCCCAAACTCCCGCGCATCGTCCATATTTGAAGATTACAGCAAACCGATCCACCGCGTTGTCCGTACCTTCCTTCGTGCGGTCGAGGCAGGATGATCTCAAGGGAGCGGTTTTTGCGCTGCTGATGCTGGGATTCTTCTGCGGGCTTGCGTATTCCGTCGCCCAGGCAGGAGAGAGGATCGTCTTCGGAACTCCGATCCCCTTCGAGGCCAAAGTCCATGACGCCGACTTCGAAACTCACACCTCATACCGCGATGGCGAGTCCCGGCGAGACACCTATCTTAAAGTGGTCTTTCGGTTTCCACCCCGCAACGGGTCAGAGCAATTCATCTGCCGCAGAAAAGTTTCGAGCAATCCGTTCACGGGAACGCCCTATAACGAAGACGCGCTGCTGCGAAAGTGGAGTCTCGGCGGGACTCACACGCTCTACGAAAGCTCCAAACATCCGCGCATCTTCCGCCTGGACGACCCTCGGCCCCTGATTCCCGCCTTCACCGCGCTCGGCGTGCTCTGTCTCGCCGGCGCGATAGTCACCATTATCATGCTGGTCAAGCTCCGGCAGTTCGTCGGTACCTGACCCGATCCCGCCCATCCCACTGCAACTGGAGTGACTGCGACTTGAAATTCGTCCTCCGAAAGCCGTTCATCAAATCCCGAATCGACCTCACCGAACGCGAGGAATTGGGATGCACGGTGATCGGGTGCTTTCCCGAGTTGGGGTGCCTCCTCGTGCTCGTCATCCTTCCGCTCTACGGGGCTTGGAAATTGATTCGACGAGGACGAAGCAAAACCGATTCACATTCTGAAGCCGGGTCTTAATCTGATTTCGGATGCCAAAACCAGGCCGGGAGTGACACACCATGACTCTCCATCCATTCCGCCCGCCCAAATCTGCGACGTCCATACTTTCTTTGTCGGCCCCCAGTTGCGCAGCGGACGCATGCCCTCGGATGCAGCCCAAAGCTGCTCGTCGGTCGAAAGCTGATATCCCGTCATTCCATCCGCGATCTTGCGCGGTGTGGAGGTCTTCCAATCAATGAGATAAAGCCCCATGCTGTATCCGGCCGATCCCGCAGTATTGAAGGTCACAAGCCAATCTTGACCCCTGCGATTCGACTGATAGAAGTCAATAAAGTGACCCCATCCCAGCTTGATCCGATGCTGCTCGCCCGCTCTTTGAATGGTGGGATTCATTCGGTCGTTTTTAAGTCCAAAATCCTTGATCCAAAGACTGGGATGCCCCTTCAGCTCATAGAAGCTTTCAAGTGGGGCAACTTCGCGGTACCTGAGAGGCAGTTTGGGCGAGTCGGCCCGCTGGAGCGACCAATTCTCACCCTTGTCGATGCGGTTCGCCTCCCGCCCCCGAGCAGGCGGAACTTTGGTCAGCCTGCCGCTCTCAAGATCGAACTCGAGCTGCGTGATCTTCCCATTCTGCTCCTGGGTCCAAGTCAATCTGTGTTCACTCAACCAGAAAAGCCCCTGAATATCCGCCCCGTTGGCATGGCTGATCCTGCGCCTCCCTGCTCCCTTGATGTCGGACACCTAGACTTCATCGTGGCTTGGCCGCTGATCAGGAT
>JAEYWW010000121.1 GCA_023428805.1 Armatimonadota bacterium
AAATTCTCAGTGAAGAGAACGATGAGCTGACCGCCATCCTCTTCATCGACCTCGACAATTTCAAGTACATCAACGACTCTCTGGGGCATGATTACGGGGATCGGGTGCTCGTCGAAGTAGCGGATCGGCTCAAAAATGCGACTCGAACTTTTGATGTCCTAGCACGCCTCGGCGGCGACGAATTTACGATCATCCTGCGCCGCCTCTCCAGCCGCCAGGAGGGAGAATTTGTCGCCCAGAGAATTCTCGAACAGCTTGAAGTCCCCATTCTGCTCGACAGCCGGCCTTACGCAACACCGGGAAGCATCGGCATCTCATTCAACGACAGCGGTCAGTTTGTGGACGAAATTCTCCGCGAGGCAGACTCCGCGATGTATCAGGCCAAAGCCGAAGGAAAGTCGAGGGCAATCGTCTTCGAATCCTGGATGAATGATAAAGCCGCCCAACGTCTGCAGATCGAATCCGACCTGCGGGCCGCAATCGAGAAGAACGAATTTCACCTGGTCTATCAGCCCATTGTTGAACTCACGACAGGGCGCACAACCGCCTTTGAGGCTTTGATTCGCTGGAATCATCCCGAGCGGGGATCGGTTTCCCCGATGGACTTCATCCCGGTGGCGGAGGATTCCGGCCTCATCGTGCCGATCGGCGAATGGGTCATCCGAAAAGCCTGCCTCCAAGCTGCCCGCTGGCGTGATAAATCGGCGGAATTCAGGGACCTTATTGTCAGCGTGAACGTTTCGGGGCGACAGTTTGAACAGGGGAACCTGCTTGATGTGCTCGCCGAAAGCCTGAGAGATTCCGGTCTCCCGCCCCGCTGTCTCCAGGTTGAAATCACCGAAACGGCGATGATCAAAAATCTCGATGTGGCGATTCCGAGACTTGAGCAGATTCAAAATCTGGGAATCAAGCTCGCAATGGATGACTTTGGCACAGGATATTCCTCGCTCGGATCGCTCGTCCAGCTTCCCGTCGATTCCATCAAAATCGACCGCGCCTTCATCCGCACGCTGCTTGACGGCGGGCCAAGTCGTGCCATTCTCGGCGCGGTGACATCCCTCTGCGACACTCTGCAGCTCAATTCGACTGCCGAAGGGGTGGAGACAGAAGAGCAGCGGGATGCGCTGATCGAATTGGGATGCACGCTGGCCCAGGGATTCCTCTTTTCCACTCCCATGGTCGCCGGAGACGTGATCACCTGGCTGAGAGAATCATCCAGGACGAGCATTGCCGCCTAAATCCACCCGCTCGGCTTCAAGTAGAATCTCACTTCCGATAGGAGATCAGCGTGGATCGACATAAGCATTTGGATTTTCTCAGAGTCACCGAAGCCGCCGCCTTGGCCGCATCCCGTTGGGTGGGCAAGGGCAAGAAAGACGAGGCCGACGACGCCGCCTGCGGCGCGATGCGCCACGAGCTGAACGCCATGGAAATGTGCGCGACGATCGTCATTGGCGAAGGTGAACGGGATGAAGCTCCGATGCTCTACATCGGCGAGCAGCTTGGCCACGGCGAAGGCCCCGCCGTCCAAATCGCGGTCGATCCGCTGGAAGGCACCAACCTCTGCGCCAACGGCACACCCAACGCAATTTCTGTTCTTGCTTCAGCCGTGGAAGGGGAAGGCTGGCTCATGCACGCCCCCGACTGCTACATGGAGAAGCTGGTGGTCGGCAGCGAATGTGTCGGCATTGTGGACATCACTCTTCCGCCCCGAGTCAACGTTCGCCTCATGGCCAAAGCGCTCGGCAAGGACGTGGATGAAATGATCATCGGCATCCTGGATCGCCCCCGCCATGACGCATTGATCGAAGAGCTTCGCGAGACGGGCTGCCGCGTCCATTTGGTGCCCGATGGAGATTTGTCCGTCGCCATTGCCGCCCTCGATCCTGATGCGGGCATCGATGGCTTGATGGGAGTCGGTGGCGCGCCCGAGGGCGTCATCACCGCCGCCGCCGTCCTCTGCACGGGCGGCGAAATGCAGGCGCGTCTTCACTTCACCACTGATGAGCAGAAAGAGCGCGCTCAGAAAATGGTCGAAGGAGATGTCACCCGTGTCCTGCGCACGACCGATATGGCCCGAGGATCGGTCGTTTTTTCCGCGACCGGCATCACCAGCGGCGACCTCCTGAGGGGCGTCCGCTACAAGCGCGGCTACGCCCAGACCGAATCCATCATGATGCGGTCCAGCACCGGAGTCATCCAACGCATCGAAACAATCCACCAGGATCGCGGCTGATCGTTCGCGCGCGACAGAGTTGTGCACCACTCAGGCAAGTTCAATTGTGGTGCATGACACTGTCATGCACCTTAGAAACTTCGACTCTCAAGCCTGAAATCGCATTTTCTTAGGTATAGTTCGAAATTCATGCGACTCACCCGACGCGAGGTTCTTGCGGCGGGCGCGGGGATGGCTCTCGCGCCCTTGGTCGGGTGCGGCAAAACTTCGTTTGGCAAGCCTGTTCTGCGCGTTGCGAACTGGTCAGGAGCGGTCGAAGAAAACGACTTCAACGCCAAAATCCGCGAACTTTACGACAAATTTGCCAAGGATCACAACTGCGATCTCCAGATTGAGGGCATTCCTGGCAGCCAGGAGTACGCCCGCAAAATGCTGCTCAACTATGTCGCGGGAAGCCAGCCCGACATCATGGTCCTGGATGCCTCCAGCGCGGCATCGTTCATCGACAATGGCATTCTGGGCGACCTCACTCCATTTATTGACAAGGACCGCACCTTCTCGCTCGACAGCTTTTTCACCAATGTCGTTGACATCGCGCGACGCGGAGATTCTCTGTATGCCATCCCAAATGGCTTCACCCCGATGGTGATGTACTACAATCAGCGCCTCTTCCACGAGGCGGGTGTCCCTCTCCCCAAAGACGGGTGGAGCTTCGCCGACTTCCTTCAAACCGCCCAAGCTCTGACCGGGGAGAAGCACGGATTCAAATTTGCCTCTTGGATGCCCGGCTGGATCATGTGGCTCTGGAACAACGGAGGCGACGTTCTTTCTCCTGATGGCAGAACTGCCGCCGGGTTTTTGGATTCCGACAAGAGCGTGGAGGCGGTGGAGTTCATCCGCGATCTTGTGTTGAAGCACAAGGTTGCGCCGAGTTTAAGCCAGGTCGCGGCGATGGGGGTTGACCCCTTCGCCAACGGCACTGCAGCCATGGAGGTGAGCGGTCACTGGTCGCTCACGATGTACCCGAACGGGCCCGTCATCACCCTCGAAGATGTCGGCGTGGTCAGCCTTCCCACCAACCTCCCTCAATCCCAGACGGTGATGTATGAAACCGGCATGGCGATGGCCAAAAACTGCCGACATCCCGAACTCGCCTGGGAGTTCATCAAGTTTTGGACAAGCGACAAGGTCCAGCGAACATACAACAGCACCGGCATTGAAATCTGCGGACGCAAGGACATCGCCGAAGAATACGGCAAGGGACCGCAACGCGGCAAATTCCTCGAAATTGTCCCGACCGCCCGCGCTCCTTGGGGAGCGACTGTGCAGGGCTATGATTTTGTCGAAGCCGAAGGACAGAAGACGATGGATGACATCCTGAAGCAGGGAGCCGATGTCAGGGCCTCACTGCAGCAGATGGCGCGGCGGGTGGACGCATTCTTTGCCGAGCAATGAAGAAGCGGCGGCCCATCGGTTATCTCTTCGTGGCGCCGGCCGTGGTGCACCTGCTGGTCTTCGCGATGATCCCCATTGGTTGGGCGTTCTGGATTTCGCTGCACAACTGGAATTTCTTCAAGTCGGAAAAGCCATTTGTCGGAGGCGAGAATTACTCCAAAGTCTTTGGCGACGAACGCTTTTGGAATGCGCTCAAAAATTCGGCGATCTATACGCTGTTCAGCGTCCCCCTCGGCATGGCGGTGGCTCTGCTCGTTGCGATTCTCGTTGGGCAGAAGCTGAAGGGGATGCCATTCTTCCGCACCCTCTATTACCTCCCCGCCATCTCCAGCCAAGTCGCCATCGCGATGATCTGGATCTACGTTTTCCTGCCGCAGAACGGCCTGATCAACATGACGCTCGGCTTTTTCGGCCTGCCGAAGGAGACGGACTTCCTGAACAGTGTCGGCTGGGCCATGGCGGCGTTGATCTTCATGTCCATCTGGACCGGACTTGGAC
>JAEYWW010000132.1 GCA_023428805.1 Armatimonadota bacterium
TCTTGGAGGTGTGCGGGAGAAGTTCGCTGACCCACACTCCGTCCTCGTTGTTGTCGTATTTGTTGAACTTGTAGGCCGATGGCGCGATCGGGAAGCGATCCTGTCCGCTGGTCATCGTGGTGATGCGCTGCCCCATCCGAATCTCGCCCGGAAGGTCGAGGTCGAATTTTTCCGCCAGCTTTGGTTTGTAATCCCACATGTCCATCTGGCTGGGGCCGCCATTCATCGTGAGATAGATCACGCGTTTGGCCTTCGGCGCGAAGTTGGGCAGCCCGGGGATTCCCGGTCGGGCCTGGCCCTTCGGGGGAGTCTGGGCAAATGCGTTCTGCGCCAGCAGAGTATGCAGAGCCATCGCGCCGACACCTGTCGCCATTCTGCCGAAGAGCTGGCGGCGGGTCAGGAGCAGTTCATGTTCGCGGAAGGGGTTCATGGCGTCAATGCTGGGTCAGGAATTCGTCGGAATTCATCAATGTCTGTGCGATCAGCGTCCAGGCGGCAAGATCGGCCTGAGGCAATGTCGAGTCGATGGGGGTCTCGCCCACCCTGAGAATGCCTTCGACGCTTTTGGCGTCGCCCGCGTAGGTCTTGCTGTATCTAGCCACTGCGTCGAGCAGGAGCTTTGCTTCCTCAGGGCGAACGGGACGCGCCACCGTCATCTCAAACAACGCCTTCATCCGCTCCTGATCGTCGCTCTTCGCCTTCATCACACGCTCCGCGAGAGTGCGGGCGGCCTCGCGGAACATAGGCTCATTGAGCGTGACCAGAGCCTGAAGCGGGGTGTTGGTGCGGGGACGACGGACGGTGCAGGCTTCGCGCATCGGCGCGTCAAAGGCGAGCATCGCCGGATGCGGGCTGGTCCGCTTCCAGAAGAGGTAGAGGGAGCGGCGGTAGATTGTGTCGCCCTTGTCCTGTGTGTATTTTGCGGTGTTGCTGGTCGGGTAGGCGATCTCCTCCCAGAGTCCGGGCGGCTGATAGGGTTTGAATCCCTTCCCTCCCGCCTGATCCACCAACATTCCGCTGGCGTACAGCGTCTGATCGCGGATCACTTCGGCATCGAGCCTGAATCTCGGGCCGCGGGAGATGAGGCGGTTTTCGGGATCGACTTCCTTCTTTTGCTTCGAGATGACCGCCCGTTGGCGGAAGGAGGCGGAAGTGACGATCAGGCGGTGGAGCTTCTTGACGCTCCAACCGTCTTGGACAAACTTGACCGCCAGGTAATCGAGCAATTCTGGGTGGCTCGGCCACTCGCCCTGATTCCCGAAATCCTCGCTCGTCTTGACGATTCCTGTGCCGAAATGCTGCTGCCAGACGCGGTTGACGAAGACGCGCGATGTCAGAGGATGCTGCGGGCTGGTCAGCCAGCGGGCAAATCCAAGGCGGCTGGTTGGCGTGGGAAACTTGCCGAGTGCTTTGATGACATCGCGCTTCACCTGATCCCCGGGCAATGAATACTCGCCACGCTTGAGAATGTGCGCCGGACGGGGCTTTTCAAGCTCTTCCGCAACCAGCGTCATCGGAATCTGCGCGTCAAGTTCGGCGCGGGCCTTGATGTTGGCCCGATAGACGGCTGCGGCGAGCGAGTCGGGACCGCGCATCAGGAAGAGGTTCTGCACCATGCGGCGGTCAGCCAACGTAACGTCGGGCTTGGCCGAGGCCAAAGCTGCCTTGTTGATCAATTCTCCCAATTCGTCGCCGAACTTCAGGTTGAGCCCGTCACCGCCTCCATTTTCGACAACCTTGATCAGAATCTGGTTGTCGCCTGCCTTCAATTCGACGTTGGATGTGGCGAAGGAAGCGAAGCCTCGGAACCCCTTGTCGTCGTGGACGAGCTTCCCATTGACCCAGACTCGCGCGCCGTCATCCGCGGAGGAGCTGACTTGCACAGTTTTGGCAATGTAGGTCGTGACTGTTCCCCGAATGTACGCGGCCTGAAGATCGCCCGGGAGAATGCCGGTGAGGGGTTTGTTGAATTCGAGGGCAACCGGCTTCCAGGTTGTTTGACCGCCCTTTTCCGGCGGGAATGCCTCGGTGTAAAGCGATTCAAAGTCCTTCCCGGAATAGATTTCAGAGATTTCCCAGGGACTGAATTTGAGAGGCTCAACTTTGTTCGCGGCGAGCCAGTTGACGGCATCGTCCCACTTCACCGCATCCTGCAGTCCGGCGATCTTGGCGTTGAGGGCCTTCATATCCACCTCCTGATCGGGAGTCGGAGCTTTGGCGGCGGGGCCGGGCAGCAGGGCGTTGTCGTCGAGCGGCCTGTCCTTGGTCGAGTTGAAATAGGCGAACATCTCGTAGTATTCGCGCTGGCTGATCGGGTCGTATTTGTGGTCGTGACAGCGGGCGCAGGCCACGGTCAAGCCGAGAAAGACGGTCGAAGTCGTGTCCACCCGGTCGAAGGTGTTCTTGGCCTGGAATTCCGCCTCGATCGCGCCCCCTTCGGCAGTCGTGGGGTTCATGCGGATGTAGCCCGGCGCCACCTTCTGCGCGGTGGTCGGATTGGGCAGCAGGTCGCCGCCCAACTGCCACTCGGTGAACTTGTCGAATGGCAGGTCTTCGTTCAGAGCGCGAACCACCCAATCGCGGTAGGGCCAGACCAGGCGTTCGTTGTCGAGATGGAGGCCGTGGGTGTCGCCGTAGCGCACGGCGTCCAGCCAATATCTGGCCTGATGCTCGCCATACGACTTGCTCGCCAGCAGGCGATCCACAACCTTCTCGTAGGCGTCGGGAGAATTGTCCGCGAGAAACGCCCGTGTCTCCTCGGGAGTTGGCGGGAGGCCGATCAAGGTCAGGTAGGCGCGTCGGATCAGCGTGGCTTTTTCAGCCTCTGGTTCGGGCTGCAATCCCTCTGCTTCAAGCCTCGCCAGCACAAACATGTCGATGTCGTTCTTCGCCCAGCTCTGGTC
>JAEYWW010000170.1 GCA_023428805.1 Armatimonadota bacterium
TTTATAGAGACAGCCCGCAACGTTGAAGCCAATGATGTAGGCGATTCCATCATCTTGGTTGAAGGAGGCCAATGAGAAAAACGTGACGGCAAACGAAGCCAAAAGAGGCCAGGTCGCACGGTTGTCCAGCCTGGCCGCCAATGCTCCCCACAGCGCGCTGGCCACAACGCACACTCCCATCGGCACAGCCATTTGACTGCCGGATGTGTAGGCAAACGCCGCACAGAAGAACAGTCCTGCCAACCCTGCTGAGAAGAATGGAGCTGCGCGTTGAAATCGAGCATCCTCGCGCCAAGAACTGAAACGTCGAACAATCCATGCACTTGGAAAGATGAGCAGAAGAGTGAATAGGGCTGGGAAAAGAGCAAGGATCCACCGAAAATCGTCGACGATATTCCAATCCGAATTCGAGAAGACGCGCTTCTGAAGGAAGTTCTGGCTGACTTCTGATACAGCGGCTGCTCGATACCACGTCGTGATTTCGCGAGAAGAAAGACCTTTGATGTCTTGTAAAGACACGTGAGTTTTGGGATCGGTTCTTTCGGAAATGGACATTTGCGCCAAGGAACTCCCCACGAAAATCGCGATGATGTTCTCCGACTGCATGGCAAGCTGGTTGCCGATCCCCGCCACTGCAATACGATCATCAACTGACTGGGCGATGGGCTGCCGATTGATGGTCAGAGTGCCGGCGTTTCGAAAATCGGAATAGTACGGAAGCAGAATTGACGCATACTGCTGGCTCACAAATTGGCCGCTGATCGGCCCCCATTGAGCTCCGGCCAACTTGACGCGAAGGTCGGCTTCAAAGAAGGCGTGATCCTGCCATTCTGGCTTCAAAGATGCCTTATGAAGCATTGCTTTTGCTTCCGCGTCCCGCCCCTGATTGTAGCGAACAGCGGTCATGATGAGAGGCCAGAACGAATTGTCGGGCTCCTTTGCCCCGCCGCTTTCTGCCAGTTTTTGGAGGCACTGAATCGCTTTTGCCCTGATCGGAGAAGGCGATGAAAAGGCCTTGGAATCTTTGGCCTTGGGCAATGGAGCAAATCTTGCAATTGAGCGCACGGCGATCGCCAGCACTTCTGGCCTGCCATCTGCGGCAGCTATCTGGGTGATTTCATCAAGTTCTGCCTCAGTCATGTATGGCCCCTTTTCCCTCACGCTGGAGAGAAAAATGAGCTTGCCCATAGGAGTAGAGCCATAGCTCGTGCTGGACATCCAAAGAGCACCCGAATAGAAGCTCCGCGTCTGCGGAATCAGGAAAGTCGCGGCGATGACGCTGACCGATGCTGTGAAGAGTCCGGCGAAAACCTTCAGGCCACGCACGATGAGCCACCGTCCGAAAGCTGGACGCTCTTCTCGGCATCTTGAAATGCTGCCATTTCATCTGAACCCATCATGGGTGCCGACGCTTCGGCACTGGAAGCGGGAGTGAGCGCGGGCAGCAGTGCGGCCGCACATGCGCCGACGGCCATCGGCAGAGCGAGTCCGACGACGGGGCGCCCAAGCCGGACCTCGATGGCGGGAATCGGGTCTTGGGCGAGAGATTCGTAGTAGCCGCGCAGGGCTTCTTCGGCAGTTTTCTTCATTCCTCTTCCTCCCAGATTTTTCGGAAGGCACTTTTTGCCTGATGCAGGCGGGACGCGACGGTTCCTTCGGGAATATCAAGGGCGAGCGCGATTTCGGCGTGAGTCATCCCTTCGCCGATGGCGAGTCCGAGCATTGTCCTGTGCATGGGTCTGAGTCGCTGGAGAGCGTGATCGACCGCCAGCCGCTCATCGGCCGGATCGGGTTTTCCGGGATGAAATTCGTCCAGATCGGCCCACAGCTTCTGCTTTTTGAGGTGGGTCAATGCGCGCCGGATTGCGATTGTCCGCATCCAGCCCCATTCGTTCGCTGGACGGAATCCAGACTTGATTTCCTTGACCGCGCGGATCAGGGCATCTTGGGCCGCGTCCTCGGCGGAATCCGATCGTCCCAAAATCATCAGGCAAACGCGGTAGACGGGAGCGCGCCAGCGGCGAACGAATGTGTCCACTTCCCAAATCTGTGATGTGGATTCGTTCAAGTGCTCGGCTCGCGCGCCTGCCTCCATGATTGAGATGACCCTGCGTTTGGACATATTCTTCAAGCCTCTTGGGACTTTTTCAATCAGGGAACCCCCGCAGGTTCAATCTAGGTACGAAAGTCAGCAGCATCACTTGCTCGAGAGTTCTATTTTATTGGTGTGATTGGGATGCCTGCAAGAGAGCAGGTCTATGAAAAAAGATACATTGGTCGCCGTCATTCTTGCGGTCGCCTTCTTCTCGACAGCTTGTGTGGTGGTGGCCCGGGAGTGGAGCGCTCCGGTCCATCCCGTCGCTCCCGGAACCGGACAGTTGCGTTCGATTTCGACAGAGCCAGTTCCCTACCAGGAATTCCTCAAGAACAACCCTCCCAAGCAGAAAGCCCAGAAGCCCAAACGCGCAACCGCAACGATTAAAAACTGAGGGCCTTGGACCTCTTTTGGAACCCCGCAATCGACGGAGTAAGTAGTGACTTCAAGAGCGACATTCTGTTGCTTGTCTTTTGTTTGGAGAGATCGTCTGAGGGAATGTCTGCCGTAGAGGGCAGAAATGAAAATCAATAAATGGGTTGCGCCATCGTTGGCGGTGGTGATCTTCTCGTCGGCTGGAGCTTTCATTGTGCGTGAATGGAGTGCGCCGATGACTCCCCTGGCTCCCGCTGATTCATCCGCTCCAAGC
>JAEYWW010000241.1 GCA_023428805.1 Armatimonadota bacterium
GCTCAACCTTGTTCGCGGCAAGAAGGAATGTGTCGAGATCAGGATTTTTGAGACCGGGGAACGCCTCATTCAATTCCGGCAGGAACCTCTGCCAGAAGGCACGAGAACGGCCCACGATGTTCTCCCAAAGCCTCGACTGGCTTTCGTGCAGGCCGAGCGAAACGCCGCCGCCCAAAGGGGAACGATCCCAGGCCATCGGCGAACCCTGCTCATACATTCCATGTCCCGCTTCGTGGAGCGTGCCGAAAATGCTGGAGTTGAGATAATTCTTGTAGCGGGTCGTCAGGCGGATGTCGCTGGCCGACCAGCCGGAGCAGAACGGATGCGGAGCCGTATCCTGGCGACCTCGATCCATGTCGAATCCGATCTCGCCCAGGAGCATCTCCGTAAAGTTCTTCTGCGCGGTCTCGTCCCAATCTCCGTACAAGAAAGAGTCGTCGGGGTTGTTGCCAGAATCCTTGATATCCTTGACGAGTTGGACCAGCGGACCTCGAATCGCATTGAACATGCGGTCGCAGTCATCCTTGGTCGCCCCCTCCTCGTACATGTCCAGAAGGGCCGTGTAGATGTGGTCGGTGTAGCCGAGGCATTCCGCCTCCTGTCTGGCAAGCTCGACCATGCGCTCCAGGGTGGGAGCGAAGGTTTCAAAATCATTGTTGGCGCGGGCAGACACCCAATCTTCGTGCGCCTTGCTGCTCAGTTTGGACTTCTCTTCGACCAGCGACGACGGGAACTTGGTGGCGAGATCGTAGTCTCGCTTCGCCACCCGGAGAAGAGCTGTGTCCTCATCCGACTGCGCTTCCGCGTCATCCAGGAGACGCCCCATTTCTTCCGAAGTCTGCAGCTCATGGTGCATCCGGCTGAGAATGCCGACATGCTCCGCGCGCGCCTCCGCGCCGCCCCGAGGCATGAAGCACTGCTGATCCCAATCCATCATGGAAATCGCGGCTCCAAGCGCGTTCACATCGTACAGGCGCGACTTCAACTGTTCAATTTTTGATGCCATGCTGCAACCGATGCTACCTGCTCAACCTTCTTGTTGTCCCACCACAGGCTGAATGAGCAGGGAGACAGCTTCGAGGGCGATCGCGCTGCTCTCTTCCAAAGCCGGAAAACGTCGCCGGAGCGCGGAGGCCTCAACTGGTTCGGCGACGAGAGCGATCTGAAGGGCGGCTGCGATGAGCCTCAACCGCGCGCCCGTTTCCTCCAAATCGCCGGTATCCGACATCAGGGCTTCGATCAGCTTCTCGCCGCTCAAGCCAAACGCAATCTGACGCAGTTCCCGGCTCACGAGGCCGGAGCCTGATGCGAGCGGCATCGCTTCCCTTCCCGCTTCCCATCCAGCCTCAAGAGCCAAAGATTCATCTACGACAAGCCCGCTGGCAGGTGCAAGCTGAGCTTCACGCCGGATCAAAAAGAGCACGTCGTCGGACCAGTCCATCTGCGCTGCGGCCGCGACCGCATAGATCGAAGCCAGTTCGCCCCAGGCGTATTCTTTGGGCATCTGCCTCTGCATGGCGTGGAAGAGCGCGACGGCGACAGGAGGATTCACGCATGAAAGTTTGACTGATCGCAGCCCGGCAGATGGACCGACTGTGCAACGGTGCTGCCGAACCCATGTAAAATCAAATTGTCATGGCTATGAGCCCGCCTGCCTATCCGGCACAGAAATCAGGCCCGAGCGCCACCAAAGTGCTCCTGATCGTACTTGGCGTCATCGCTTTGCTCTGCATCCTGCTGGGCGGCGCATGTGCAATGCTCGGCAGCCAACTCATGAAGCAGGTCAGCCCCGTGATGAACTGCATGATGACCGCCGAGATGGCGAACACATCGTTGCGCGCCTATGCCATGGAGCACGACGGCAACCTTCCCAACGCTGCCTCATGGGAGGATGACATCGCGCCGTACTACAAGCGGCTTTATGAATCCAAAGAGAAGGATATGCAGGAGATGTCCAAGGCTCCCATCGTGGGCGGCATGTTCAAAATGCAGCCGCCGGGCGAGACTTTCAAGTGCAGCGATGCCGCGCCCACCACCGGATTCGCCTTCAATGCAGACCTTTCGGGCGTGAAGCTTGATGGAATTCAGAACCAGACAACAACTCCATTGATCTTTGAGGTGGAAGGGGTCACCCGAAACAACAATATGCCGTCGGTCAACATGCCAAAGGGCAAAGGTCCAAAGATCATGGGTGATGAACGAGACTGGGTCATCTTCTATGTCGCTGGCAACAAGGACACTTTCTCTTCCAGTTCAAACTCCGAGTCATTCGACTTCAACGTCGAGGACGCCTTGGAAAAGGGGCAGAAATAGTCCCCCAGAGCGACCAGTCGGGATTGGCAGGCGTCAATAGGTTATACTAAAGGTTGAGGCAGGAATGAATTTTTCCAATCTTCTGGCCATCGGACTCGGCACTCCCGAGCTCCTCGTCTTGGGCGGCATTGTGCTGCTCTTCTTCGGCGGAGCGAAGATTCCCCAGTTGATGCGCGGTCTCGGACGCGGCATGGGCGAGTTCCAGGAAGGCGTCAAGGATGGCAAGAAGAAGTTTGACGACGCGATGAAGGATCTCAACTCCGACGATCCGGCACCGTCGTCCAAAGAATAATCGTCCTTGCTTTGCATCTGTAATCGGCCCGGAAACGCTTCCGGGCCGAATTTCGTTCAGCTACCGTAATTTCTCCAATGTCGAAAGGACCCGAAACAGGCCAAAATGAAGAAGGGATGACTTCGGAGGCGATCATTCAGGAGTTGGAGGCGAGCATTGCCGCGGCGGTCGCGGCGGCGGGCGGTTCAACTGCTCCCGTCAAGCCAAGCCATCGAATCCCATTTCATTGGCCGCCCCATCCGGTGAGCCTGGATTACCATGTCCTGCCCAGCGACTGGACCGGGCGCGCCCAATTCACCGCCCACGACGAAGTTTTCGAAGTCGCGGTCGCCCGCACTCCCTTCGGTATTTTTGGCCGAAATGAGAAGCTTTGGAATGAAGCGAAGGGCGACACCGAAGAGGAGATGCTGGCGGAGCTCGCATCCAGCGCCGAACCCCTCTTTGCCCGGCAATTCGCCATCGGCCAAACCCTCGGACGCCCGGGGCGATACGGCGGGAAGATCCGCGATCTTGGCCCGGCAGACTTGGTGAAGCTTCTCTATTGCCAGGATCGGGATGTCGCCAGCGAAGCGCGCACGGAAATTGAAAAGCAGGCCAGCAGCGGCGTATTCATCCGTCCGCTGATCGCGATCCTCCTCGACGACCGGCATCCCCACCGACGCATCGCCCAGTGGTGCGTGCTGGATATGTTTGAGGACCTGCCCGCCTTCGCCAGAACCGAACAGGAGCACGTGGATGCGGTCAACGCGATCGAAAAGCTCCTGTGGTCCGCTCCCGACGATTTTGCGCGCACGATCTACAAAGCGGGCGTCGTTCTCGGCGGCCACGTGTGCAGCGAGCCAGCCGCCAGGGCCTTGATTCACTGCATCGGCGCCCCATCCAAATACGGGCGTCGCTCAGCCATGCATGCGGTCTTCCATCTTGTCGAATGGATGCCGCAAAAGCGTGAGCAAGCGGTGGCGGCTCTACGAGACCAGTTGAAAGTCGAGCCTGAGGCCGAACTTAAGATTTTTGCAGAAGGCATGGCGCATGACATCGAAGTCGAGGCGAGCGACCACGTCACCGAGCCTCTCTTCACCGAGGAACTGCAGGCATGATCGCCCTCCTGATCGACACGGCAAAGCTGGACGCCATTCTCGATCAGGATTCATTGCGCGGGGCGATGATCGGCTCCGCCATCCTCGACTCACAGGGGGCGTTGATCTACGGACGGAATGCCGACATCCGCATGATGCCGGCCAGCAATCAGAAGGTCTTGACCTGCGCCTTTGCCATGGGAACTCTTGGCCCGGACAAGCGGCTGAAGACAAGATTCTGGGTCTCGCAGGGGCGGCTGATCGTCGATGCAGAGGGTGACCCTCTTCTCACGGCGCACCAGCTTTCCGATGCCAAAAAGAAGCTCAAATTCACAAAAGGCGAGGTGTACGTCCGGCAGTCCTTCTCGCCCGGAACCCCGCCCGCATGGGAGTGGGACGACCTCACCTACAGCTACGCTCCGGAGATCAGGGCGCTGACGGTGGACCAGGCGCAGTTCGATGTCTATGCAGCCAACGGGCGGGTGGAGCCCGTCCGGCAGGAATTCGGAATCAAGATTCGACGCGGAAGAACCTCGGGTGGAATGCGGGTCAGCTTCGATATCAAGTCTTCAACTGTATCGGTCGATGGCTCCCTGCCCGGCTCTCGCACCAAGATCGGCACCTTCGCTCTTCCCCGCCCCGACCGCGCGGCGGCGCGAATTCTTGGCGGAGAACTTCAGCAATGGAACGGTGCGCCGCCGAAATCCGCGCCCAACCTCACCATTCAAAGCAAGCCGATCAAGGAACTGATCAAACTTTGCCTTGAGCCCAGCGACAATCAGATCGCGGAGCATCTTCTGCTGGCCGCAGGCGGTTCGTCTGCGGGCGACGCCTACTCCAAAGCAGCGGAAAACGAAGCGGCCTTCTTCGAGAAGGAAGCGGGCATCACCAAAGATTCCGCTTTGCCGAGGGATGGAAGCGGGCTGAGCCGCCAAAATCTGGTGACCCCTCGGGCGTTGTCCAGAGTCCTTCGTTGGACGACGCAGCAGGCTTGGGCCGAAGATTTTCGGGCCGCTCTCGCCGCTCCCGGAGAGGGCACGATGGCATCGCGGCTGAAAGACCGTAATTTTGCGGGTAAGACAGGCACGATTTATGCAGTAAGTTCTTTGAGCGGACTGCTTTTTGCAGACGATCCTGGCCGCACGATGACCGCCAGCTTGATGATGAATCACGCTTCGGTTTCCGGCTCCACACTTCGTGGAATCCAGGATCGCTTCTTTGAGGCTCTGTTTGGCTCGGGGGAAAGTTTGAATGGAACAAATGGCGAAAAGGCAGCTCTGGAAGACAATCATGCCCACGCGCATGCTCGGCCTTTTGATGGCCATTGGCTTTACTGACCTTTTCGCCACCGCCCTCCTCCACTCCCGTGGACTGATCGTCGAACTGAACCCCGTCATGAAGCCGCTCATCGAGCGGAGCGAGTGGCTCTTTGCCGCGGTCAAAGGCATGACCCTGATCCTCGCCTGGATCGTCATGGCCAAACACGCTCACAAGAATCTGGTTTTTGTCCGTCAGGCCTGCTTGGCCGGTTCGTTGATTTATCTGTTCATCTGGACCACGTGGTTCATCGCGGGAAGTCTCTAGAGTCAAAACTGACGGCAGCGAGGCTCGGCTTATCGTCCACCTTTCCCCGGAGAAACACCGTGGCAATCATTCCCCCTTGGATGGTTGCGTCATCCGAGGGCAGTGTATAGAAAGATGGCTGGAGAAATAGAACTTCCATTTCCCTGAAATTCTTGGGCAAGATGGAGTCCAGGAGGACGGGCTTCATATTGATCCACACACAAGGTTCTGATTTTTCAAGCCTGTGATCTGCGCCCTCTACTATGTATGTGAAAACTTGACCCGCATTAAAGTCCTCACCTTGACTGCCCATGCAGATTCCCGA
>JAEYWW010000269.1 GCA_023428805.1 Armatimonadota bacterium
GATCAATGCCGGGAAATGGCGGGCTTCATCGAACCCGGCGGCATTCAGGCGTCGGCAGAATTCCTGAAGACCTTTCAACTCTGCCTCGCCCATGGCGTAGGTCATCGTCTCGTTGAGATAGCGGTACGCCATCTCGCGCGACCAACCAGGGCGGGAAGCCGCCTCGTCGACCACCTTCATCCGCCGGTGCGCGACTTCGTCTGAAGAGAGGCGCTCTTGGATGGTTTTGGACGGCATCGGCGCACGACCACAGCCGGACCATTCCATGGCGCTGGTGAGATGACCGGCCAATTCGGGCGTCAATCCGTCGCGCCCGATCCAGGCCGCCCAGACGAACGGCAGCTTGGTCATCGCCCGCCACTCCTCGCCCAAATCAAGGACGAGCAGCCCTTCGACAGCCGCCGTCATTCCGATATCGCCGATCAAAATGCAGGCGTCGGCCTGGGCGAGCATGGCGGCGGGGTCAGGCGGCAGAGTCACGGTCATCGGCTGCGACTTGTAGCGTTCGCGGAGGATGACTTGGGCCAGTCGATTGCTCGTCATCGAGCTTTGATCGAGCGCGAGCGTTTCGATCTGCTTGGGCGGAACTTTGCTGAAGAGCCGCACGCTTTCAACGCGGCCCTTTGTGCCGACGCACATTCCGGCCGCCATTCTCATCCCCGGCCGGCTGAGAGCCTCGTAGCTGGAGACCATGATGGCGTCCACTTGCTCAGTTTCCAGAAGAGCAGGCAGGTTCGACGGAACGTCATAGATCACCCGAACCGGACTCTGGTCGGCCAACTCTTCGAACATTTGGACCAGAGGGAGGGCATTGACATAGGGCACGCTGCCGACGGTGAAGCGCGCCGAGAGGGACGACATGATTGGATTCTACGTTGCGGGAGAAGGCGATGTCCGGGAATACTCGTCCCATGACCAAGTCGCTTGACGTGCCCGCTGGGATCAACCCCGTGGATTTCTATCGGGAGAATGGCTTCCTCGTGGTCCGCAGTCTGTTTTCTCAGGCTGAAGTCGAGCATCTGCGGGATTACTTCATGGCGATGGTTGAACGCGGTGGTGATGGCTGGGCTGAGGGCGGAGTTCATCCCGATGATCCTGATCCGCTTCGCCGATACCCTCGCCTCCTTCAGCCGCATCGCGGCGACCAGGTGGCTTTTGACTACATGGTTGATGACCGGATTCGGGAGCGGCTGACCTCGTTCTATGACCGCGAGCCTCTGGCGGTGCAGACGATGGTCTATTTCAAGCCTCCCGGGGCGCGGGGACAGGCTCTGCATCAGGATCAGAGGTATCTGCTCGCCGAGCCCGGAACCTGCATGGCTGCGTGGCTCGCGCTGGACGACATCGACGAGGAGAACGGGTGCATGGAGATCATTCCCGGCTCCCACGGCCTGCCGATGCTCTGCCCCAACCGGACTGATTTCACCCAGAGCTTCACCGGAGACATCGTGCCCGTTCCCGAGGGCTTGGAGCCGATCAAAGCGATCATGAAGGCGGGCGATATGCTGTTCTTCAACGGTTCGCTCATCCACGGTTCTGGTCCAAATTCCTCCTCAGATCGATTCCGTCGAATCATTGTAGGGCACTACATCGAGGGAGTCGCGGAGAAGGTGGCCGAATACTACTTCCCGGTCTATCGCTTTGATGGCAGTGTCGTTTCCGACATCGAATCCTCGCCCGGTCCCGGCCCCTGCGGTGTGCTCGTCGACCGCGACGGAAAGCAGGTGATTGAGATGACCGGCACCGCCCTTTCGGCGACTTCAGCGCACTGAAGAACCGTGGAGCTTGGCGATGTGCTTCGCCAGCACGTCAATCTCAAAGTTGACCGGGTCGCCCGCCTGAAGGCTGCCCAGCGTGGTGACCTCAAATGTGTGGGGGATCACCGCGACGGAGAATGAACCGTTTGCCGGCTCAATTAGGGTCAGAGAAATCCCGTCGATGCAGATCGAACCCTTGTCGATCAGCATCGGATAGTTTTCTGCGGGAATGGAAAATCTGAAATCCCAGCCGCCCTCTTGGGGTTCGATGGACTCGCACCGACCGACACCGTCAACGTGGCCCTGAACAATGTGCCCGCCCAGTCGGTCCCCGATGCGCATGGCACGCTCAAGGTTGACCGGGCAGCCCGCAGTTTTTGAACCCAGCGTTGTGCGATCCAGCGTTTCCTCGCTGAGATCGAAGACAAGGCCGTCTTCAAAATCCACCAAAGTCAGACAAACCCCGGAAACAGCGATGCTCTCTCCGAGCACCCAAGGATCATCCGGCCAGACACGGGGATCATCAACGATGAGGCGTCGGTCGAGCACTTCTCGAATCGTAGCCCTTGCCTGCACAAGCCCCGTGAACATGAAAAGAGTTTAGAAGAAGCGCGCGGAACCTACAGAGACCCCGCACAGTCAACCGAGAATCTAAGTGGGGCCGCATGGCGGCGCCGGGTTTTCATGCGCTTCAACACGCGGGTTTCAGGCCAGCTTCAGACAGGGGTTGCGTCGAAGATTGATCCCAAGATCGTCCTCGGCAGCCAGATTCTGCAGCTCAATCAGGTCGAGTTGGAGCACGCCGTTGAGTCGGAGCTGACCGAAAACCCGGCTCTTGAGAGAATCGAGGAGTTCGAAGAACCCGTCACCCAAGAGGAGATTCTCAAAAGCATCGCTCCCGACGAGGTCGGCCCGCAGACATACGATTACGAGCTGGAGCGCAGCCTCCCGCGCGACTCGGATCAGGCCACCGACTGGGTGGATTTTGCGCGGTCAGAAGAGAGCCTGAGCGATCATCTTTCCGCCCAGCTTTTCGCGCAATTGGAGGAGGCGCTTCATCCTCTGGCGGCCTATTTCATCGGCTCTCTGGATGACCGAGGCTACTTCAAGTCGTCCGTCGAAGAAGCCGCGCTTGATTGCAATGTCTCCCTGGAAGAAGCGGAGATGGTCTTTGCCGTGCTGAGGGATTGCGAACCCGAAGGGGTTGGGGCGACAGATTTGCGGGATTGCCTCCTCCTCCAGCTCCGCACCCCATCCACTCTTCCCGAGAGGCTCGCCCGCCGCATGGTTGAGCACGATTGGGAGGATTTGGTCGCGCGCAATGCGCGGGCGATCATGCGGCGCTACAAGGTGGATGACGAGACGGTGCAGGAGGCCTTTGAGGTCATTCTGTCGCTCAATCCCTTCCCCGGTGAAGCCTTCAGGGTATCCGGACCTTCCGCTCGGAGCACGAAGAGCGCCGGAGCGCTTCCCGATGTCAGCCTGAATCGGGACGAGCGTGGATGGCAGATTGAGATTCCTGGGCCGTCCAATGCGTCATTGAGGGTTTCACGCGCCTATCAGGCGCGCTTTGAATCCATGCGCTCCAACCGGAGCGAATCACAGGAAAAGCGGCATATCGCCGAGTATGTTGAGCGGGCAAACCGCTTTCTCGACGCGCTTTCACAGCGCAGGCGACACATGCTGATGATCGCGCAGTATCTGATCGAGAGGCAGAGCGGCTATCTGATGACCGGTGATTTCAAGTTTCTTCAGGCCCTCACCCGAAGCCAGATGGCGAAGGATTTGAAGCTGCACGAGAGCACGATCAGCCGGGCCACCAACGGGAAGTTCCTGCAGATTGCGACGGGCGAAGTCGTGCCCTTTGACGTCCTCTTCCGCCCCGCCCTTCGGATTCAAAAGATCATCGAGGAAATCCTGGAGACGGAGAATCCGGACAATCCTCTCAGCGATGAAAGAATTTCGCAGATTCTCGCCGAGCGGGGCATTCACGTCGCCCGCCGGACGGTCAACAAATACCGTGATCGGAACAAGCTTCTCTCCAGCCGTCACCGCCGCAGCGCCTGACATCCCCAACGCGGGAACGGGAAGTGCGAAGGAATTCGTCTAATATAGGACAATGCGCGGAAGACGATCACGGAGCAGCGGACGCCCGACCGATGGAGAGCTTGAAATCCTCCAGGTTTTGTGGCGGCGTGGTCCGAGCACGGTGAGGGAAGTCCATGAAGAACTCCGCGAACAGACCGGAACGGGCTACACCACTATTTTGAAGCTTCTGCAGATCATGCATGTCAAGGGATTGGTGGAGCGCAAGGACGATCAGCGCACCCACATCTACACTGCCGCGCAAGAGGAGTCGAAGGCCAAGAGCGGACTGGTCCAGGACATGATCGACCGCGTTTTTGACGGCTCGGCCTCCAGCTTGGTCATGCGCGCGATGGATGCCCAAAAGCCGGACAAGGCGGAGCTGGCCGAAATTCGCAAGGCTCTCGAGGAGCTTGAGAGGGACATGAAGTGAACATCGTCCTCATCATCACCAAGCATGAATGGTGGGAGCGGCTGCTCGTCGCCGCCGCTCACTCCCTTTGGATTGGCGCTGTCGTGGCGGCATTTCTTTGGGTGGTGACAAAGGGCATGGATGCCCCGAGGGCGCGTCACAATTTTGCCCTCACGGGCGTCCTGCTGACTCTGCTGCTGCCGCTGACCATCCTTTTTCAGCCCGGCTACTCCGTCTCGACTCCCAATAGCTCAGATCACGAATGGCAGGCGATGATCGCCGCCTTTTGGGTGGCGGCGGCTTCTGGTTTGACCCTTCTCATCGCTCTTCGCTTGATCAATTTGACGAGGCTCAGGGTGAGGGATGACAGCCGCCTGAACGAAGCCATGAGCCGGGGATCATCGACGCACGGACTCGGCCTGGCCGTTCGAGGAGGGGTGACGGATCGAATCCTCACTCCGGCGGCCACAAGCCACCGCGTTCTCATGCCATCGGAATGTCTCGACGCTCTCGATGACAAGGAACTGGATGCGGTCATCGCCCACGAAATCGCGCATATCGCGCGCCGGGATTTTGCCGTCAACATTCTGCTCAACATCGCTGAAGCGGCGCTCTTCTTCAACCCATTCCTCTGGTATCTCACCGCACGGGTGAGGGTTGAAAGGGAATTGTGCTGTGATGATGTGGCCGTCGAAAAGACTGGGGATCGCCTGCACTATGCACGGGCTTTGGCGAAGCTGTCCTGTGTTCGCGAACCGCACCCGGCATTGGCGGTGGCCATGGCAGACGCGCGTGTCTCACACCGAATTCGTCGGCTCAATCAAGCCAAGCCGCATCAGCGGGGTTTTTTTATTCCGGCGGCTGCGGGATTGATGGCCATGACACTTTTGGGCATCGGGTTCGTGCGGTCTTTTCAACAAAGTCCTTTTATTGGCTGGTCGGCGGATCGGCCCCACATTCTGACTAAAACCGAACAAGCACTTCCTCTAGATTTCGATCAGGATATGCGTGTCTCTCAACCGTCATCTTCCGTCCAAGGTCAGATGAACTATGAGATTCGTATTGAGACAAGCACGCTTGTCATCAATGACAGGGCCCCGTACTAAGACGGGGCCTGACGTGGGGAGAGGATGGTGGTTTAAGACGCCACGGAGAAGGAGATTTCCTTCTCCAAAATCGCATTTTTGATTTCGTTCAGAGTGATGTGGTTGATGTGGGGATTCTTCAGCAGAGCGTGCAGGTAGGAGACCATCTCCTCCGCCTCATCTCGCGAAAGGGTGATGTTCACATCGCGCAGATCGCGTCCGCTTTCATAGTCGTGAATGTGCATGTTGCCCCCTTTGTTTTAAGTTTCCTTTCTCTCCCTTACTGTTCAATCATGTTTCCAGGTTTCACAAGCTGTGACGCCCTAGGACTAATCAAGTTTCAGTAGGTTTTTCAAAAAGAGGACGCTGCACGGATCAATGGATACAATAGGGTCCGATG
>JAEYWW010000292.1 GCA_023428805.1 Armatimonadota bacterium
GCACAAAGGCCACGATCAGGAAGTTGAGGAAGACGTTCAGGAACACACCGAAATTGATGGTGACGGCGCCCGCTTCCTTGGCCGCTGCCGGAGTCGGATATGGCCCCGGAGTCGCGGCTTCTTTCAATATCAGCCTGATCCCGGAAAAGTCGCGCCCCCCCGTCACCCAGCCGATGATCGGCGTCAAAATGTCAGCGACAATCGAGTTGGTGACCGCGCCGAATGCCGCGCCGATCATGACGCCAACGGCAAGGTCGAGCATGTTGCCCTTCAAGGCAAATTCTTTGAATTCCTTCAGCAAAGTTTCAGACTCCCGCCGCATATTATTCGCTATCTGAACGCGTAAGTGTCAATTTACTCGCGGCGTCGTCGATGGATGTCGCCTCCCAGACATCGCCTTTCTTCGAAAAAAGCGCGGAGCGATTGCCCGGTTTGCTCAAAAGAAGATAGAGTTCGTCCCCTTCGTCCCGCCATTTTCCCGTCCAGGTCTTCGATTCGCCCCCCTTCGCCTCCACCCATTCCGCGGCGAAGCCATCTTTCTTCAGCGTGATCGTGTAGGTTGTGCCTTGGGAGTCTCCCTTCCAAACCCCGGCCGAGGCCGCGGTGGGGGCGGGAGCCTGTGCTTCCTTCGGCGCGGGAGCTTCCGCCGGCGGAGAGCAGGAAATGCAGGTCAAAAGGGCGAGGGAGAGCAGCGCCAGCTTCACATCATCAGGTTACCGCTCCCGGTATGATCGTCCCAATGTCCATCCTCTTCGAAGCCTGCTGCTCATCCCTCGACGACGCCATCATCGCCGAGCACGCGGGCGCGCGGCGAGTCGAACTCTGCTCATGCCTCTTCTTCGGCGGGCTCACGCCCTCCATCGGCGCGGTCATCGAGGCCAAAAAGAGGCTCCAAATCCCCGTCATCGTCATGATCCGGCCGCGGGGAGGGGGATTTCATTACACCGAGGCCGAATTCGCTAAGATGCTCGAAGACGCCAGGCTCGCCGTCGACCACGGAGCCGACGGGCTCGTTTTCGGATGCCTCACCGATGACGGACAGATCGACCGCCACCGAACCCACGCCCTGGTCGAAGCCTGCCGAGGCAAAGACGCCGTCTTCCACCGCGCATTCGACGTCACTCCCGACCCCGAACTCGCGCTCGAAATCCTGATCGAGATCGGCGTCACCCGCCTCCTCACCAGCGGACAGGAGCCGCAGGCGCTGCTCGGAGCCGACCTCATCAAAAGGCTCATCGACCAGGCCGGAGACCGCATCGAAATCATGCCCGGCGGAGGAATCCACCCGAAGCACGTCGCCCCGATGATCGAGCAGACCGGATGCCGCCAAATCCACCTCGCAAGCTGGACCCAGGCGTTCGACCACTCCACCGCCCACCGCCCCGAAGTCACCTTCGGCGGAGCCCTCTACCCGCCCGAAAACGCCTACGACATCGCCGACGAAGGGATTCTGCGCGGCATGGCGGAAACGGTTCAGCGAATGGGCTGAGTCTAGTGGAAGGTTGGGGCGGAAAGAATCTCTCCGCCCTGACCTTGCCCGGCTCCCGTCCTCGCCTCCAATACGGTCGGGCCGATCAACATCTCCATCTTCTGCTTCACGTCAGCTATCCAGGATTCCCAGGCCTCGGCGGGCGGGGCGGCGAGATTGTGCCGGGCTTCTTCTTCTTGGGGTCAATCAGTCCGGTTTTGAGGAGGGAGAGGAGGGTTCCAGTTCCACGGTCGTATTGGAGACTTAAGACAGAGTATTTCCCGTCGGGCTTCTTGGAATGCAGATGGATCGACACCAAATTGCTCTGTTCATACCAGAAATTCCCTGTGCCCCCTTTTTCTCCCGTCCGTTCGATTTTGGCCATCTCCAGCGGGATTCCGGGCCATATCTTGTGCGCCAAACCCACCGCATGAGCCTTCCACTTTGCATCTTCCTTGAACTTGTCCGTCTGTAGCGGGCGAGTGCGCTGGCGTGTTCTGATCTCATCCATATTGTTGTAAGACAAGAGAGATTTTTCCGACATACGGAAAGAGATGCTGTGCCCGGGAGCACGAAAGGTCATGAACGTCTTCTCTTCGTCCAGCATCCAATTGTCCTTCGACACATCCTTCTTCACCATTAACTTCACCAGCTTCGAGGCGTTCGCCCGCACCTCCGGGTATTTCTTTGTCGGCTGAGGCGGAGCTTCAATGGGGTACTGACCCTTCAACTTGCCCTGTCCCGCGCCGCCGACCGTTGCCAGTGCGGTCACGCCAATCAGTGCGATCATCGATTTCTTCATCACGAAATAACTTTGAACCATGAGATTATCCTCCCTGTCGTGCTGTAGACGCCCTTAATGTTGGTGAACTCGTCACCATAAATTGGAACCGAAGCTCTCTCATAAATCACCTCATCATCATTGTCCTCGTACATATACAGCCAGTTGTCCGGATTATCGCCAGTATTGGCATAGTTAATCCACTTTTCGCGTGCCTCGAAGATGCTATATCCATCCGCCAAATGTTCAAAAATTATGTTTGTGATCCAGCCGAAGTGCTTGATCAGCACACCGCTCACAAACCCCAAGACGGCTTTGTTCTGCAGGTAGTTGCCGTAACCGTCGTAGTAGGGATAGAGAAATGTCTCGAACGCGTTGGTCTTCCCGACCTTGCAGCAGAGCAGGAAGGCGAGGTTGATGGGGATTGCGCCGTCGCTGAAGGGTGGTAGCAGACCCGGTGTCCCCGGCCCGACCTGACTCTCCCGCATTGTGAAGACGTCGGGAGTGTACATCCACCACGCGGGGTAGATCGGATTGCCGCCGAGTGTTCCATCCAGAACCGGCGGTTGCTGCGTTCCATCATAGATATTCATTATTTCCGGCATAGAGCCGCTGGCCGCAGCGTACCACCCGTGCCCGGAATAGAAGACAACGTTCCGGTTCTGCCCGATCTCCCACTCAAAGGCGGCGACATTCCAAAGATCTGTGCGCTTCTCCGTGTCCCAGTTCGCAGCAGTAAGCCAGTCATTCGCCGACCTAGCGGACTGCTGTGCCGGAACTGGTGGTTCGCCGGGAACCGTAATCCCGACGTTGTCGATGTCGTTCATCCCGAAACAGATCGCGCGGTTCCGCGCTGGAGCGGTGTATGAGCTTTCGTACCAACTGCCATTCACCTTCGCCCGGCACTTGACCTCAATCGATGATCCGTTGGGGAAAAAATTCGAGTCGAACATCACCACAGCCGCTTCCGTATCACGTCGGATTGCGGGCGGGATCGTCGGCCTCGGGCGGCTCTTGGCGACGATGCGATATCCGCCCACCCAAAGCTCGAACTCGTCGATCCAGCAGTCGTTGAATCCGGCGGTGTTGACCCCGTACTGAGCTCGGGCGTTGGTGCCGGAGAAGTAGTTCGGTTGACTCTGCGGTGGGAATGTGACTGTCGGCGCACCCATTGCAACACCTGCGAGGGTCGCTCCCAATGCGACGCCCGCAAGCTTAATTATTGCCCTCATTCCGAGATTCAGGATGACAGAGAGGAGGAAAAGTCAAGTTACTCGATACGAAAATCTGGAGAAAGTCGAAGCAGATGCTTATCTCTGATCATTGATCTGCATCCTCATTAGACTTCGCCTCATCCCCATTTGATCAGCAGAGCCGCACCATCCGATCCATGCGTGGAATCAGGGATTGCGGCCCAGAGCCGGAGCCAAACCGCTGGCAAAAGCGTATTCTCAGACAACAAGAAGGGGAGTAGCGCCTGCGATTGTGCAGGGGGAGTTTCGTCAGTACGCCGAATAGGCCGGGGCTTCCAGAACCAGCAAGACCTTCATCGCCGACTCGCGATGAAGGTCTTTTCCTTTCATCCGGGCCGCGAATTGGAAACGCGCAATGGATTGGTTCGCATCGCTCGCCACTTTCCAGATCGCCGGGATCGCCGGCTGGATTTGGGGTGTTTTTCTGCTCTTCGTCTTCGCCATGCTGGCGCTCGACCTGGGGGTGTTCCACAAGCAGGCTCATGAGGTCAAGATTCGAGAGGCGCTCGTCTGGAGCGCGATCTGGATCAGCCTCGCCCTGGTCTTCAACGCCGGAATCTACTTCGGCTGGAATCACATCTATCCCAACAGCGACATGACCAACAAGGAGGCGGGGCTCGCCTTCCTGACGGGTTATCTCGTCGAAAAAGCCCTCAGCGTGGACAACATTTTTGTCTTCCTGATGGTCTTCGCCTTCTTCCAAGTTCCCTCGAAGTATCAGCACCGCGTGCTTTTCTGGGGGATTTTGGGCGCGCTGATCTTCCGCGCGATCTTCATCTTCGCGGGGGCGGCCCTGCTCAAGCAGTTCGGCTGGATGGTTCTGGTCTTCGGCGGCTTCCTGATCATCACGGGCATCAAGATGATCTTCCACAAGGACAAGAAGCTGGAGCCGGAGAAGAATCCGATCATCAAGCTGGTGCGAAAGATGATCCCGGTCACGCCGGACTACGTGGGGCAGAAGTTCTTCACCCACATCGACGGCCGGCTCTTCGCGACGCCGCTTCTGATCACGCTGATCTTCATCGAATTCACCGACATTCTGTTCGCGGTTGACTCGATCCCGGCGATCTTCGCGATCACCAAGGATCCGTTCATCGTGTTCACGTCGAATGTCTTCGCAATCCTCGGCCTTCGCGCGCTGTTCTTCGCGATCAGCGGTCTGATGAAGCTGTTCCACTACCTCGGCTACGGCCTCGCCGCGATCCTCTGCTTCGTCGGCGGCAAGATGGTGTGGACTTATTGGATGCACACGGGCGGAGGCGTGCCGGACTACAAGTTCCCCATCGCTCTCTCGCTCGGAATCATCATCGGCATCCTCGCGCTGGCAATCGTGATCTCGCTGGCCAGGCCTCCCAAGGCCGACGGAGGCGAAGAAGGGCCCCACTAACCCCTCCCGCTGGAGGGGCTACCGCACTGAGGATGAGTAGTATCGGTCCCAACTGGAGTCTTTCTGCAGCCGGGGATCGTTCTGCAGGACGGTCACCCACAAAAGCAGCCCGGCGCAGCACCAGATCGTGCCGATGATCCCAAGAATCCGGCCCGCCTTGATCAGGGCGAGGTCGGATTCGGAGATGGAGTCCGCATATTCCCACTGCAATCCCCGGTTGCCCATGATGATCGCCGGCATCCCCGTGAAGAATCCGCAAAGCAGAATGCTCATCACTCCGCAGACAAAGACCGCAACTGGATTCGGACGTTCTTCAACCATTTCGTGTGCGCTTCCCTCGAATTTCCATCATATCTCTTTGCCGCCAAGCAGATTCCAGGACGCATAATGGAAGAATGTTCGCGCTCCTTGCCGCCGCGGCAATGCAGACTCAATCGCTGACCCTCCCCCCGATCTTCGCCGACGGAATGGTTCTTCAACGTCAGTGGAGGGCGCCGGTCTGGGGCAGGGCCAAACCGGGGGCAACCGTGACCGTCCGCTGCCAGCAAACTCAGGCATCCGCGACCGCCGACTCGGACGGAATGTTCCGCGTCAATCTCGCCGCCCTCAAGCCAAGCCGCAGCGAGGAACTGGTCATCCGAGCGGGGAACGAAATGCGGACCTTCAAGAATGTCATGGTCGGCGACGTCTGGATCTGCTCGGGCCAATCGAATATGGAATGGCCGCTCTCCGCCACCGAAAATGGCGAGCAGGCAGTCGCGGAGGCGAAGAACAGCGACATCCGCCTCTTCCAAGTCCCGAACGTGGCGGACATCAACTACAGCGGCGAGATCAAGGCGGATTGGAAGGATTGCACGCCCGAAACAGCCGCCCAATTCAGCGCGGTCGGCTACTACTTTGGGCAGTCGATCAACCGAACAGAGAAGGTTCCCATCGGCCTGATCGACGCCACTTGGGGCGGAACCCTGGCGGAAGCCTGGTCTCCCGAACGCGTCTTCGACGAACCCGCGCTTTCGCCGATCTGGGAGAATTTCAGCGGCTACGTCAACCTTCTCGAAAACAGCCCCGAACGCAAAAAGTGGGCTCCCTACATCAAGGATGGCCGGGTCACCGATTGGGGCAATAAAGGCGAGGAGCAGGGCTGGCACAAGGACACGGAAGCCGACGGATGGACTGCGGCGAAGCTCCCCGCCAACTTCACAAAGCTCAACCTGCCCATCGATGGGGCAGTCTGGTTCCGGCGAACTCTGATCCTGACGCAGGCGCAGGCCGCCAAAGTCGCGACTCTCAACCTTGGAACAATCGACGACATGGACACCAGCTATGTCAACGGCGTCAAGGTGGGCGAGACGAACCTGACAAATTCCCAGTCTCCCCATGCCGTCGCACGCAGCTACAAGCTTCCCGCCGGAACGTTGAAGGCGGGCGAGAACCTCATCTCCGTGCGCGTCTTCGACTCGCTGGTTGAAGGCGGGTTCAGCGGCCAGCCCGAGATGAGCCTGGACTTGGGCGATGAGAAGCTGCCGCTGGGCGGCGATTGGCAGATGAAGACCGAAATGGGCGTTCCCGCGATTCTGGTCGGCACGCCTCCGCAGAACAACCCCAACTCACCCACCGCTCTCTGGCGGGCGATGATCAAGCCGATCGTTCCTTATGGCATTGCAGGCGTGATCTGGTACCAGGGTGAGTCGAACGCGGATCGCGCGGACCAATACCAAATCCTCTTCCCCGCCATGATCCGCGCGTGGCGCTATGAATGGGGCTTCGAATTCCCATTCCTGTGGGTGCAGCTCGCCAACTTCATGGCCCGGAAGCCGGAGCCATCGGAATCGAACTGGGCCGCCCTGCGCGACGCTCAAACTTCAACTCTCAGCCTGCCGAAGACCGGAATGGCGGTCATCATCGACATCGGCGATGCGGGCGACATCCATCCCCGCAACAAGAAGGATGTCGGAGAGCGGCTCGCGATGTCGGCGCGAACATTCGCCTATCGAAGCGCGCAGAATGCGGGCAACAGCCCGCGCGTGACCGGAGTCGAGTTCACGGAGAACGTCGCGAAGGTCTCCTGGATGAACGGCGAGGGCCTGAAGACATATGATGGCCGTCCTCCGGTCGGGTTTGCGGTGAAGGTGGGCGACCAATGGGCGTGGGCGGAATCCACCAAGATCGAAGATGGCCAGGTCGTGGTGACCGCGTCCGGCCCGATCCAGGCAGTGCGCTACGCCTGGGCCGACAACCCAGAAGTGAACCTGGTGAACGGGCTCGGCCTCCCCGCCTGCCCGTTCCAGAAGAGCCTGTAGTGTGAGAGAAAGTCGATGATTCCGGCGCGGGTGAATGGCATTGTGGCCACCGAAGCCAACCGCGCCGTGATCTTTCGTCGCGGCCCGAGCAAGCAGACCCTTCAGCTTGTTTGGGACTTGGAGACGGACGAGATCACCCCAGGCCAATGGATCAAGGGACGGGTCTACGAATACTGCGCCGACGTCAGCCCCGACGGCAAGTATCTCGTGGCGTCGGTTCTCAACCCC
>JAEYWW010000295.1 GCA_023428805.1 Armatimonadota bacterium
CGCTCGACGCGGCCGGTGGCGACGGTGCCGCGACCGGTGATGGTGAACACGTCTTCCACGGCGCAGAGGAACGTCTTGTCAACGTCGCGCTCCGGCGTCGGGATGAAGTTGTCAACCGCCTCCATGAGATCGGTGATGGCCTTGACCCACTTGTCGTCAAAGTTCACGTTGCCGGCCTCGACCTGGTCGAGCGCCTTGCGGGCGGAACCCTTGATGATCGGCGTGTTGTCGCCATCGAAGCCGTACTTGCTCAGCAGGTCGCGGACTTCCATCTCGACGAGTTCGATCAGCTCTTCATCATCGACCTGGTCGGTCTTGTTGATGAACACCACGATGTACGGAACGCCAACCTGACGGGCGAGCAGGATGTGCTCGCGAGTCTGCTGCATCGGACCGTCGGTGCCGGCGACCACGAGGATCGCGCCGTCCATCTGAGCGGCGCCGGTGATCATGTTCTTGATGAAGTCGGCGTGGCCCGGACAGTCGACGTGCGCGTAGTGGCGGGTGTCGGTCTCGTACTCCTGGTGCGAAATGTTGATCGTGATTCCGCGCGCCTTCTCTTCCGGTGCGGAGTCGATCTCGTCGTACGCCCGCTTCTGCGCCAGGCCCTTCTCGGCCAGAACGCCCGTGATCGCGGCGGTCAGCGTCGTCTTGCCGTGGTCAACGTGGCCAATCGTGCCGATGTTGACGTGCGGCTTCGTCCTTTCGAATTTAGCTCTTGCCATTTTCTGTGCTCTCTTGATTTCTCGTCCGGTTTTTACCGCTACAGCGTGCCGCTTTCGCAGAGCCACCAAAGTCTTGCGACCAAGGCCGGGTTCGAGGGTATGAGGGGCATGGCTACGCCAGCACCCACCATTTGAACGCTTGATACTATGGCAGGTTCTAGCAAGGGGCGTCTAGTGCGCCCTAGGGCTAGTTTCATGCGCTGGAAAGAGAGCCAGCTTGGTGAGAAAGACGCCGCGCTTCCCGAAAAAGATGCGCGGCGCCGGTGGCTCGACCGAGAGCCTTAGTTTGTACGGATGGAATAGTACTTGACGGGTCCGTTTCCGAATCGACCGCGCACCACGACATCGCCGTCCGACAACACTCCGATCAGCTGTTCAAAAACGAATCCGCTGTTCTGGGGCATCATGGCGCGGATGTCCCGATAGGTGCCGTCATCATTCCAAATCTGCAGGCCCTTGGTTCCATCCTGGTACTCCACGATCCCCGCATAGAATCGATCTCCGCGGTGTGTTGGCATAGAGTAGCCCGGTCTGAACAAACCCGCGACCGAAGAGGGGTGGGCCAGGGAAGTTGCAGCAAATCCCGATGCCATCGCCCACTTTGTCGGTTCACCGGGGGCGAAGTCGCCCTTCAGTCCAAACAGAGTTGTGCCGTCATTCCATGCGCCAAAGTACGCGCCGAACTTGCCAAGGCTAATATTCGTCGGTGACGAGGCGGCGGATGAGAAATGGAACAGCTTGTACTGCGAGGCTTCCACGCCGGAAGCCACCACCGCACCATCAGAGAACACTTGGAACCGACCATTGGCCAGCGAAGGAAGGCCTGTCAGATTCTGTCCATTCTTCATCTCATCACCCCAGTACATTCCGTTCGCGACAATGTGACGACCAGCCGTATGAAGCATCACATCGCCCGTCGCACCTGTAATCGACTGTCCACCCGTCCCCTTGAGGAAAACGGCATCGGAGGTGGTCGATGGCCAGGCCACGTAATAGCGCGCGTCATTTGCGGCACGAACAAACCCAACGATCAGACCGCCGGATGCCCCCGTCGCCACAGACTGGTTGTAGACAAAGGTCGTGTTGGGATCGATCGGCTTCTTCAGGGGCACGGGAAAAGTTGACAGGCTGTTCCAATAGATCGCTTCACCGTCGGTGCCCTGAGTGCTTGCTCCCGCCATCACTCCCGAGCTATCGACCCAGTTGATTTTGAAGTTCGGATAGGTTCCGCCGTTGATCTCTTGGGGAAGCCCGTAGCTTGCTCCATTCTCGCCGCCGATGCCAACGACAGTAATCTCGACTGAGTCGGAGACATTCTGATCAGCAACTGACTTCGCCCTCACGTGATACACACCGCTCTTGAGCGGCGCGGTGTACTTCCCTGCGGCATCGACGGTGCCACCAGCTGCCTCATCAACCGACCAAGCCACGGCCTGATTCGGTGTGTTCTTGACCTGCGCCGCAAGCTGCGCAATGCCGCCGCCCTCGACTTTTGAGAAGTTTGTCGAAGCATCAACCGTCACGGTCGTTCCGACGAAGAACGCATCCGTGATCGTCAGGCTCATGCCGTACTTGGTGCCCGGCTCATTTGCAGGTGTAAAGGTGCCAACGACGAGCTTCTTGTTGTTGATTCCCGCCGCTACACCGTAGATCGAAGCCGAGTCAGGGTCAAGAAACTTCTTGATCTGATTTCCCTGGCCTTTGGCGGTCGAATAGACGCCTGCGGCATTCTTCAATTGTTCAGGCTTGGTTTCGATCTGGGTCGCGAACGTAGTCGGGAATGTCCCATCGTTCGTGATGCGTCCATTGATTTTTCCCGGAGCCTCCTGCCGCGATCCGTTGGGCAGAATCAGCTTTGTGACCAGGCTCGACTTCGCCGCGATGAGACCGGCGTCATTGATTTCAATCAGACCATATGGGAAGAGATAGTCGTGGCCCGAGGTGATGCCCAGGTTGGTCGCAGTCGCACCATCAACTTTGTAGTAGGAGACGCCTCCAGACACGATGAAGGTGCCCTCATAGCCCACGACAACACCCGAGCTGTTGACACCAGTCGGAGTGAAGGGCGTGGGCGCGTTGTAGGTTTCGGGAGCATCCGGTGTTCTCCAAAGCGTCTTTTCTGTACCCGCGACGATGTCATTTTCTGAAATAGCCAAAGGAGTCGAGGTCTTGCCCGCCGGCTGCTTCAAGAGCGAATAGACCGCCCCTTTCAAAAGATAGAAGTTCTTAGGCTTGCCCGTGTTGTCGAGAGAGTGAACCAGGACGGTGCCCTTGAAATTCATATCCTGACCAATGGGTCGCCCTCCATCTGGCGGTGCGGGCAGTGGCTGCCTTGCGCCTCCGACAAAGAAGAACCAATTGTCTCCCTCAAAAGCGAGAACTCTTCCGTTGTCATCCACAAATGCCGGCTGGACATTCAATCCAATTCGGGTGACCTGGCCGCCACCACCGCCATTTCCGCCTGCATTTCCGCCCGCGTTGCCTCCGGCATTACCACCCGCATTTCCGCCCGCCGAGCCGTTTCCGTCCGGGCTTGAGTTGAGACCACCGCATCCAAACAAGAGCACGACCAGACTCAACCCAGCCGCTCCCAAAATCAGGTTCTTGAACATGTTCACCTTCAGAACAGAGGCTGGCTCAGTCTGAATTGGTCCTGCCCGTGAAGCGTGAAATCTCGTGAAAGAAACTTCTGGAACAAGCGTTGCTCGACGGAGTTCCTGCAACGAATGCAACAAAAAAGAGCCCTCCGCAATCTGCGGAGGGCTCTCAACAACCTGACGGTCAGCCGCCAGTCTGTGACTTCTCGACGATGTCCTTGGCGATGCTCGGCGGGACTTCCTCGTAGTGCGAGGGGGTCACGTTCGGAGTGGCGCGGCCCTGGGTCAGGGAGCGCAGCGTCGTCACGTAGCCGAACATTTCCGAAAGCGGCACATGGCTGGTGACAATCGTCACGCCGCCCGGGGCCGAATCCATCTTTTCGATGCGTCCGCGTCGGGAGTTGAGGTCGCCGACCACGTCGCCCACGTTGCCTTCCGGCGTCGTGATTTCGACGTGCATGATCGGCTCCTTCAGAAC
>JAEYWW010000317.1 GCA_023428805.1 Armatimonadota bacterium
GAATTCCTCAACAAAAAATACAAGATCGACTGATCATAGATCCCAATAACCAGACTAAACAGCTCCTCATCCAATCCAAAAACGGCTCGACCGAAGAGAACGAAAAGCTGGTCGTCGCCGCCGTTGAAGTTCTGCGGGAGCGGGCTGCGATCTACAAGGGTCTTGCGGGGGATCAAGCCGAAGAAATGGCGGCGGCTCTCGCCGACCGAGAGAACGAGCTGAAGGATGCCGAGCAGAAGCTGGCGGACTTCACCAAGTCGATGAAGACTGGCCCGGATGCGGCGGCTTATCTGACTCAGCTTCGGCAGCTCGAATTGGACTACGGCTCCGCCGAACGAGAGCTCATAGAGGCTCAAAACCGGGCCACTGCAAGCGCGAGGGTGGCGGCCAACCTTCCGACATCCATTCCCGAGGCAGAGGCGTGGCGGCAGAAGCTGATCGACAAGCGCCTGGAAGTCGAAACCCTCAAGCAGTCTCGGGGACCGCAGGATCCTCAGTTGGTGCGCACTCAGCGCGAACTCAAAGTCATTGAGGACACCGTTCGCAAGGAAACGGCGGCATACGTCCAGTCGATCAACAAGAACATCGATTCGGCGACGGCAGAGCTTGCCACGCGAAAGCTGGTGCTCGGCTGGCAGGTCGAAACGGCCCGCACTCTGGCCAATCTCGCTCCGCAGGAGGCGATGACTTACCAGCGGCTGACCCGCGAAGTCGGCACCCTCAGCACCGTGGTCACCACCATGCGAACGCAGTACGAAACCGCGCGGTATCAGTCAGATGTTCAGAAGATGAACTGGGCGATCTTGGACGAGCCGCATTTGCGTGAGAAGCCGGAGAATAAGAACCTGCCCACGTCCGTGCTGAAGGGAGTTTTGTTGGGCGGGGTTCTGGCGTTCTTCATCAGCATGATTTTCGACAAACTGTCCGGGCGGAAGTGATGCTGGTTTGGCTCGGGCAGCATCTCAAGCGTCAGCTTCCCAGCCTTGCCCTCTGCCTTGCCTACCTGGTCGCCCATGTCATCGGCTATGTGCTGATGATCTATCCCTGGTTCGCCTATCGTCAATTCGGTCTTCGGATGATTGATCCCAAGTGGATCCCCGGGATCGTCTTGCTCTGCCTCGCGCCTGGGCTTTATCTGCCTTTTCGGAGGGACCGGCCATCGGATATTGCGGGCTGGTTCTTCTATTGCTGTCTGGTCATGCCGGGCTGCTATATCAGCTTCCTATCCCTCAATCGGCCAGTTGAGGAGATTTTTGGATTTGGCTGGCTCCTTGTGATCTCGCTTGGGCTGATTGAGGTGGGACGTCGGCTTCCGATTCAATTCAAGTTCAAACAAGTGCTGAGCAGCGACTGGGTGCCCGGCTTTCTGCTCCCGGCGGTCGCAATCTTGGCGGCGCTGGCGCTGTTTGCGGCCAATGGACTGCAGTTCGACATCTCGTATGCGACGATCTATGAGCGAAGACTCGCTGCGCGATCATTTGCCGGTCCGGGCATGATGCTTGGCTTGGTGAGCGGGCTGCTGGTCAAGGTGTTCGTGCCGATGCTGGCGATTTTCGCCACGCTTTGGCGGAGCCGGACTCTTTGGGCGGTGTGCATCGCATGCACGTTGATCTCCTGGTCGGTTGACGCGCTCAAAACCGTGCTCTTTCTGCCTGTGCTCGTGCTGGGCCTCTCCTATATGGCGCGCGCGAAGAATCCGACGGTCTGGTTCGTTTCTTTGATGGGTGTCGGAATTCTTGCGGTCACCGCCCTCTCCCTCTCGCCCTTCTCCAACCTCGCGATGGAGATTGCCAACGCCACCTTCAAGCGGCAGGCATATTCGCCCGGCCTGCTGACCGCCCAGTATTGGGATTGGTTTGTCGACAACCCCAAGAATTTCCTCGCAAACCGCCAGTTCTTCGACTTCTTTGGCGACAGCCCCTACCAAGGCTCCATTGCGCGCTGGATGGGCTCGACATATTACGGGCAGCCGGATGTCAATGCGAATACCGGGATCATGGGTTCGGGATACGCGGAGTTTGGCGTTGTCGGAATGCTCGTTGCGAGTGCGCTGGCTGGACTCTTTCTGCGCTGGTTCGATGCTCTATCCGAACAAAGAGACCAAACGCTCGGGTTCATCTTTGTGGTTTTGATCTGCGTTGAATGGACGAATCGCGCGCTTCAGACCTCGCTCGTTTCCGGAGGTGTCTTGGCTTTGGCCATACTTCTTTGGCTTTATTCACCGCCGCAGGCCGCGCCAGCTTTTGAGCCCGAGCCTGTCGCGGCTTAAGCAGCTTTTGGTTCCAGCTTGCGTCGCTGCCAATCCATGAACGGCTTCTCGAAGAAGTGGAATGAGATTGATGCCGCAGCAAAGCTGGCAAGCACCGCGATCAGAGTGCGCAGAAGAAGCTGATCGTGAGTCTGGCTCCCATCAAGAACATTCATAAAGTAAAAGATGGGATAGTGAAAAAGGTACAGACCGTAGCTGATTCTCCCTATGTAGGGAAGCACACCCGACGAGAGAGATTTCGCCAAGAAGGTCTTCGCATCGGACAATGACAGGACGATCAGGAGCAGAAACCCGGATGCGAATCCGAACCCGATCAGCTTGAAGACCTTCGTCCAAGCTCTGAACTCCTCAATTTGAGAGGTGGCCAGACCTGGTGCGGCAAAAAGAATCGCTGTTCCAAGAAACCCGAATGCAATCCACTTCAAACGCTTGAGATCGGATCTCAGGAAGTTTTCATGAACCGCTGCAAAAGCGCCAATTCCCAAAGAACCGAGGCGGAATGGTGTTGCGCGATAGACCAGCATGTCGATCTGATGCCAATGCCGAAAGAGCACCGCCAGAACCGCGAGAACGTAGGCGGCAGCAATCATCCAGATGGCGATCCTTGCCACCTTGGCCGCGCCCAATTTCACCGCAACGAATGGCCAGACCAGATAAAAGTGCTCCTCAACGCAGAGCGACCATGTGTGCCGCATGGGGTTGGGTGAGCGGTCAAAACTGAAGGCGAAATTCGAAAGATACGTGGCGCACCAGATCAGATAAGGTCCGAATGCAAACACGCTCAAAATCGCCAGCAGGGCGTAGTAGACCGGGAAGATGCGCGCCATGCGGCGTATCATAAAGTCCTTCAGCGAGACTCCATTCTCGCGGTTGAACAAGAGGATGCGCGTGATGAGGAATCCGCTCAAAACAAAGAAGAGATCGACCCCGAAATAGCCCGGCTGGAGGGCCAGAGCGGCCAGCTTCAGAGGCCTCCCCAGCAGGTTGTCCGGCAGATGCTCCCACAGCACCAGGAGCACCGCCAACGCGCGCAGGCCGTCGAGCTGGGGAATGACATCGCGGCGTGGCTGGAACGACATCATCGTCCCTTGAGGCCGACGAGCACCGCAAAGGTCTTCAGCAGGCAGGCGACATCGAGCGCGACGCTCTGGTGTTTGATGTAGTAGAGGTCGTATCGCAGTTTGATCAGGGCGTCGTCGATGGATGCTCCGTAGCGGTACATCACCTGCGCCCATCCCGTCAATCCGGGCTTGACCGCATGGCGGGCGGGATAGTAGGGGATTTCTCTGCCCAGGAGCGAGGTGAATTCCGGCCTTTCCGGTCTTGGGCCGACCATGCTCATCTCGCCCTTCAGCACATTCCAGAATTGGGGCAGCTCATCAATCCGAGATTTGCGAAGGAAATTTCCGAGGGGAGTGATGCGGCTGTCATTCGCTGACGCCCACTGCGCTCCTGCCTGCTCCGCGTTGACTCTCATCGAGCGGAATTTGACGATTTCAAATAGTTTTCCTCCTAAACCAACACGAATCTGGGAGTAAAAGAGCGGTCCCCGGTCTTTTGTGAGCAACTGAGCCAGCCAAATCAGCGGACAGAAGGAAAGCATCAGCAGAGCCCCGGGCACAGCGCAGAGCAGATCGAAGACACGTTTGAAAATGAGAAAAATCCGGTGGTGGAGCGGGCGTTTGAGGGGCATGACGGCATCCAAATCGCGCCCGGCGTGCTCGACGGGCACCCGGTGAGTGAGAGCTTCGTAGAGGTTGGCCATTTTGGTCACCGGGATGCCCAGCTCCCGGCAGACCACGATCTGAGCGAATGTCTCAGGGCGCATCCGGGAACTCTCCTGAATCGCTACGATGACCTCTGATGCCTCGGTCTTCAGCGCAAGCGCCGCAAGTTCCTCGCTTGGTCCAACCAGGGG
>JAEYWW010000324.1 GCA_023428805.1 Armatimonadota bacterium
ACTTGGAAGCCATCGGTCAGAGCCATGAGGGGCGGGATATTTTGATGGTGACCGTCACCGACAAATCCACCGGAGCGGCGAAGGACAAGCCAGCGTTCTGGTGCGACGGCAACATCCATGCGAGCGAGGTGAGCGCGTCCACGGCGGTGCTGAAGATCATCCACCTGCTGGTCACCGAAAAGCCGGAGGTGCTCAAAACCCGCGCCTTCTACCTCGTCCCGCGCCTCAATCCCGACGGAGCCGAGTGGGCGCTCGCGGACAAGCCGAAGATCATCCGCTCCTCAACCCGCCCCTATCCCTTCGACGAGGAAGACATTCAAGGCCTGGAGCGCGCGGATGTGGATGGCGACGGTCGGATGCTCAACATGCGCGTCGAAGACCCGAACGGACCTTGGTGCGTGGCCGAAGATGAGCCTCGCCTGATGCGCCGCCGCGAACCCGGCGAAACCAAAGGCCCCTTCTATCGCATCATCCCGGAGGGGCTGTTCCACAACTTCGACGGCTTCACTCTCCGCCCTCGCAAAACCAAGGAAGGGCTCGACCTCAATCGAAACTTCCCGGCGGGATGGCGGCCAGAGAGCGAGCAGTATGGCGCGGGGCCGTTCCCGACCAGCGAGCCCGAAATCCGCGCCGCCGTCGGCGCCATGTCGAGCCATCCCAACATCTGCGGCGCGATCACCTACCACACCTACAGCGGCGTGATTCTCCGCGTGCCGGGAAGCCATCCCGACGATGAACTCAATCCCGAAGATCTCTGGGCGATGAAGGCGCTTGGACAGAAGGGCACCGACCTGAGCGGCTACCCCTGCATCAGCGTCTGGCACGACTTCAAATACCATCCGAAAGAGCACATTTCCGGCGTGTTTGACGAGTGGGCATTCAACCATCTCGGCATCTACGGCTGGACGGTCGAAATCTGGGCGCCGCAGCGTCAGGCGGGGATCACCGACTACAAATACATCGACTGGTTCCGGGACCATCCGTTCGAGGACGACCTGAAGATGCTGAAGTGGAGCGACGAGAAGCTGGACGGCAAGGGCTACATCGACTGGTACGAGTTTGAGCATCCGCAGCTCGGCAAGGTCGAGATGGGCGGCTGGGATGCCATGCACGCGTTCCGCAACCCGCCACCGCAGTATTTGGAATCGGAGATCACACCCCTCGCCGAATGGGCGATCTGGATGGCATCGACCACACCGTGCCTGGTTGAGCGTAAGTTTGAAGTCCTCGACCAGGGCGAATTCGCCCGCATCCGGTGGGCGGTCCAGAACCAGGGCTGGCTCCCGACCAGCGTGACAAAACACGCGGAGAAGAAGGGCTTGGTGCGCGGCGTCATCGGCGAGATTTCGGTGGGAGGTACCCCTTCGGAACCCGGCTCATCCGCCCCGGAATGGCTGATCTCCGGCCGGTTGCGCGAAACTCAGGGACAGCTCAACGGTTGGAGCCAGGCTCCCAAGGGCAGCTTCGGCTACACCTTCGACACGACAAACGACGTTGCGGTCTTTGAGTGGATTGTGCAGAAGGGGCAGGAATATACGCTCACTGCGCGACATGACCGTGCCGGTCGGCTGACCAAGACGTTGAAGGTATGAGGGAGGAGCGAACGAAACCCACGGTTGGATCGCTCACACACGCATGAAGGCCGTGATTTGGGGACTCGCTATGCAGGGAGGAACGATGGTTCCGGTCGATGCGCCGACGCAGGAAGCGCTTCTTCACCAGGCCACTCCGGCAGTCGCACAACATGACCAAATTCGCCGCAGCCCGGTCTTCGTGAACTTCTGCATGGAGATGCACCTCGCGCCAGCATTCCCAAAACCTCCGGAAAGGCTCAGCCTTCGCGACCTTTTTGTGAAGGGGCCGACAGCATCTCTCAGTTGGGAACCATCTCAACTGAAGGTTGTTGCAAAGAACGAGATACCGGCCCATCGCGTCGATGCGCTGGCGATGAGGAGCATCGCGTGGCGGGTCTGAGTCTCGGGCAGCCACACCATGAGATTCCGCCTCTTCGCCGCACTCGCACCCATCCCCCTCTGTGTTGCCTGCGCTCTTGATTCGGAGAACCCGTCTGCTCAGAATATTCCGAGCCTCATCGAAAACTGCGAATCCTGGGCGAAGGCGCACGAAGAGCCCGTCGTGATGGATCCGGCTTCTGGCAAATACTGCAGACAGCTCACTCCAACGGAAGCAGCCGACATCTCCGGGCCGCACGCAGAAAAATGGATTCAAGTTTATGTGAACGAACCGGGCGCGAAGGCGATGAAAGAATTGAAGACATTTCCCGAAGGCTCCATCATCGCCAAGAAGAAGCTCGCTCAATCAGATTCCAAAGAGCCCGAGCTTTACACCGTGATGCGCAAGCTGAAGAAAGGCGCAAACCCCAAGACGGGCGACTGGGAGTACTTGGTTTTTGACAAGAGCAAGGCCCGGCAGACCCCTCTCGACGACAAAAAGTGCATGAGCTGCCACGTCAAGATCAAGGACCGGGATTATGTTTTTGGCAGCTACCTCAGTCGGTAGCAGGCGCGGCAGCGGGCTTCATAGACTTCTGTCGCGCCGATGAGGATGACCGGATCGTCCTTGCGCGCAGGTTTGCCGTTGATGCTCCGATACGTGTGCGAGGCCGGACGGCCGCACTTGACGCAGATGGCGCGAAGCTTCACCACCTCGTCTGCGACGGCCAGCAGCTTTGGCATCGGACCAAAGGGCGCTCGGCGAAAATCCTGGTCCAACCCCGCGCAGATCACCTCGTATCCCTTGTCGGCGAGTGAGACGAGCCAATCCACGATGGTGTCGTCGAAGAACTGCACTTCTTCAACGCAGATGACCTCGGTGTCCTGCTCAAATTTGCGCTTGAGTTCGGCGACGCTTTTGACGGGAACCGCGTCGTGTGTCACACCTTCGTGGGTGACAACCATGCTCTCGTCGTAGCGCGTGTCGATGGCCGGTTTGAAGACTTGGACCTTCTTCCTGGCATAGAGGGCGCGGCGGGCACGGCGGATCAGCTCCTCAGATTTGCCCGCGTACATGCTCCCGCAGACCACCGTCAGGCTGCCGAGCTTCTTCAATCCTCATCTCCCACGGATTCCATGTCGGCCTCGAACATCTCCTCCAGATCATCGCCGTAGTCGTCGTCCGAAGCGCGGCCCATCTCCTTCACAAAATCCCGCATTTCGGCTGCTGACTCAGGTTCCCCCATCACTTCCACCCGGTCGGCGAGATCGTCCAACCGATCATCCTCCGTCCGCCCCCGGCGAAACTTGCTGACGAGCCTCAAAATCTCATTCGCCCCGCACTTCGGACAAACCTCCTCATCCGGCTCCGCCACCACTCCGATCAACAAGCTGAACTTGGCATTGCATTCGGAGCAACGGTATTCGTAGATCGGCACCAGCCAAGTTTATCGCGTCACAATGGTTCAATCCATGGGCGAGCAAATGCGGCAGGTGCTTTTGGGCATGGCGGTCGGTGATTCCATCGGCCTCCCCTATGAAGGATTGAAGGCATCCAAGATCGCCCGCAGACTCGAGGGCCAGCCACTGCGACAATGTCTCTGGTTCGGCAAGGGTTGGATCAGCGACGATACGGAGACAGCCATCCTCACTCTCGCCGCTCTTAGGATGCCTGGTCCTCCCGAGCGCGGCATGGCCCTGCTCCTGCGAAAGTGGTTCTGGACGATTCCGCCTGGCATCGGCTTGGCCACGGTCCGGTCCTGCCTCAAGATGACCTTCAACGGTGCGAATCCAAAGTCCGGAGTCATGTCAGCCGGAAACGGAGCATTGATGCGGGCCCTGATCTGCGGGGTTTGGGCGGCGGAGCGGAATGTGGACCCTGCGGAACTGGCCGAACGAATGGCCCGGCCCACCCACGCTCATCCCCTCGCCCTGGACGGCTGCCGGGCGTTGGCGGTGAACGCCTTTCATGCCGCAGGGGGGATTGAGCCCAAGTCGGCCCTGGCGGCCGCGATTCAGCAGATCGAGACTGATGACATGCAGGACCGCCTGCACCGCGCCCTCGCCTTCGATCTGACGCGCCTCGGACTGCCGGAAAATCCTCCCGGTTTCGTCGGATTTTCGCTGCCGCTCGCAGTGGCGGCATGGATGCGGCATCCAACCGACATGAAGGCGGCGATTTCCGAAGTCGTTCTGCTCGGCGGCGACACCGACTCCCACGCGGCGCTTGTGGGCGGCCTCTGCGCCATCAGCGGCGCGGAGCTTCCATCAGACTGGATTGAGAACATCGGCGACCGACCAATCAGTCCGTCGTGGATTGCCAGCTTCGCGGAGAACGACAAAGCGACGAGCATCCCCTGGTTCGCCCTGCGGCTACGCAATCTCAAACTCCTCGCCATCGTCCTCGCCCACGGCTTTCTCAGGCTTGTCAAGTGATTTCGGCATCAGGCTGGTGCGGGTCCTGGGGCAGTCACTTTTCCACACCCCGCCAGGTAACATCTTCTCCAGTCATCCACCGTTGGCGTTGAGAGCCGGAGCTGCTTTCCGCCCCAAAATCCAAATACAGGAATTACAACTTGAGAACACAACGCAGCAAAGCGCCGCGCAAGAAGCCCGCTTCCTCGTCCAACTACACCCCCCGCAGCAGCCAGCCCAAGAACATTGAGATCGTGGTCAACTGCGCCAGCCGCGAGACCCGCATCGCCCTCCTCGAAGACGGCAAGCTGATGGAATACCGCGTCGAGCGCGAAGAGCGCGTGGTCGGCAGCATCTTCAAGGGCATCGTGCAGAACGTGCTTCCCGGCATGGACGCCGCCTTCGTGGACATCGGCCTGGAGCGGAACGCCTTCCTCTATGTCGCGGACATCATCCCGGAAGACAACGCCCAAGACAACAGCCCTGCCTCCATGCGCCGCTCCGAGCTTCGCCGCCGCAAGATCAAGGAGCTGATCAAGCCGGGGCAGGAGCTGATGGTGCAGGTCACCAAGGCCCCGCGCGGCACCAAGGGCGCCCGAGTCACCACCCGAATTTCCCTTCCCGGTCGATACGTCGTGCTGATGCCCGAAGGCGGGCACGTCGGCGTCAGCCGCAAGATCGAGGATCGCAAGGAGCGCGACCGCCTGAAGCGCATCGGCGACAAAATCACTCCTGAGGGATTCGGCCTGATCCTCCGCACCGAGTGCGAAGCCCGCACCGAAGCCGAACTCCGCGCCGACATCCAGTTCCTGCAGCAGCTTTGGAGCCAGGTGCTCGACTCCGCGGGCAAGCTCCGCGCTCCCGCCGTCGTCCATCGCGACCAGACTCTGCTCTACCGCACGATCCGCGACGTGTTCGGGGAAGAGATCGACCGGCTGGTTCTGGACGATCCCGAAGAGTACGAGAAGGTGAGCCTGGTGGCCGGAATGGTCGCGCCGAAGCTCAAGGACAAGATCACGCTCTACGACCTGGAAGAGCCGATCTTCGATCACTACAGCATCGAGAAGGATATTGACACCCTGCTTGAGCCCAAGATTTGGATCAAGTCGGGCGCGTATCTCATCATCGACGAGATGGAGGCTCTGACCGCGATCGACGTCAATACCGGCAAGTCGGTTGGCCGCGACTCGCTCAGCGCGACGATCCTCAAGACCAACCTGGAGGCCGCAGAAGAGGCCTGCCGCCAGATCCGCCTCCGCGACATGGGCGGAATCATCGTCGTGGACTTCATCGACATGGAGGACCCCGAGGAGAAGAAGAAGCTCCTCGACCATTTCACCAAGCTTCTGGAACGTGATCGCGCCCGCACTCGCGTCGGCAAGGTCAGCTCGCTCGGCCTGATCGAGATCACCCGCAAGCGCACCGCCGACTCGGTGACCGCCGCGATCACGACCGCCTGCCCGATGTGCGAGGGCCGGGGCCGCATCGCCAGCTACGACACCGTCGCGCTCTGGATCGAGCGCGAAATGCGCCGCCGACTCAACGAGCCCGGTTCAGCATTCCTCGTGGAATGTCACCCGACTGTCGTCGAGGCTCTGATCGGAGCCGATGGTGAAGAAATCGAGACCCTTGAGCACGAATTGAAGCGCGGCCTCTTCATCCGAGCCAATTTCGACTTCGAGTACGAAGATTTCGAAATCACCGCAGGTCAGATTGAAGATTTCGAGCGGAGCCACATGGGCTTCCGCCGCGCCCAGGTGATCGAGTGCAACGTCCGCCGCTCCAGCATGGACAACGCGGCAAAGTCGATTGGATGGACCGACGGCGGCTACTATGTCGAACTGATCGACGGCACCGAACACATCGGCCACCGGTCCAAGGTCGTTCTCCACGACATCCGCCGATCTTTCGCCGTAGGCGAGGTCATCCTCCCCGGCAAACGCAAAATGGGCTGAGAACAGAGTGTGGTGCAGGCTTCAGCCTGCAAGAAAATCCCCCGCTCTCCACTGGAGAGCGGGGGATTTTTTGTCTGACAGCCAATCAGGCGAACTTGGTCTGGCCCGGCACCGCGATGGGCGCGACGGCAAGATTGCCAAATTCCAGGTTGGACGGCATCAGGCTGTTGGTCGAAGCCAGCGCCTGCTCCCAGGTGATCTCGCTGCCGGTATAGCCCGCTTCGCGGCCCATGATGGCGGTGAGGGTCGATTCGGCGACCTGGCGGCCTTCGTTGATGATCTTGCCGCTGCGGATTCCCGCCACAAGGTGGGCGTGCTCCTCAACATAGTGGCTCGGGTTGTCGCCCTCGAACCGGAACGGCTTTTCTCCCTTGATGCTGTTGGAGCAGTTTGAAGTGCCCTTGGTGCCGACCACCCACTCGCTGACGCGGGAGGCGGTGCCGTCGATCTGGCGGCACATCGAGATCATCTTCACTCCATTGTCATATTCGTACTCGGTTGCGAAATGGTCGAAGACATGACCGTAAGCAGGGTCGGTGCGGACTTCGCGGCCCGCGAGGCTGATCGCCTTGACTGGGTGCTTCTGCATGACCCAGTTGCAGACATCCATGTTGTGGATGTGCTGCTCGCAGATGTGGTCGCCCGAAAGCCAGGTGAAATAGAGCCAGTTCTTGAGCTGCCACTCCATGTCGGACCAGGCTGGCTGGCGGGTGTTCATCCAGAGACCGCCCTGATTCCAGTAGGCGTAGCAGGCCACCACATCGCCGATTGCGCCATTGTGTATGCGCTCAATGGTCGCGCGATAGTCGCGTCCATGGCGTCGTTGAGTTCCCGCGACGATGCTGAGGCTCTTGGCGGCGGCCTTGTCTGCGCTCTCCATGACGGAGCGGACGCCTGGGCCATCCACCGCGACCGGCTTCTCCATGAACACATGCTTGCCCGCGTCAATAGCGGCCGCAAGATGACCGGGGCGGAATCCGGGAGGAGTTGCGAGGATGATGATGTCGACGTCGGAGGCGATCACCTTCTTGTACGCGTCCCAGCCGACAAACTTGCGGTCCTCGGTCACCTTGAAGGCATCCTTGGTCTGGCCCTTGATGTAGTCGCTGGAACTCTTCAAGCGGTCCTCAAAAAGATCGCCCATCGCCCAAATCTCAATTCCCTTGCTGGAATTGAAGCAGTCGACCGCCGCGCCGGTGCCGCGTCCGCCGCAGCCGATCAAGCCGACCCGCAGGGTGTCGCGCGACTGCGCATGAACCATGCGCGGGGCCGCCATCAAGCCGATGCCTGCGGCAGCGGCCGCAGCGCCAAATTCACGTCGTGTCACTCTTTCCATCTCTTCACTCCTCACAAACCAATCTCAAACCAACGAACGGTCCATCGCTGAGCCACCAAGAGCTCTTAGGAAGCTGCGCGTCCCTCTCCTGCCATTTTGCCTCGTACTTGCTTGTTGATGTCACGCTCACCTTCTTGTCGATGAACGATCCGCCCACGGCGGCAAATTCGTTGTCTCCGGTCGAAACCCATTCTCGGACGTTCCCCACCATGTCGAAGAGTCCGTTGGCATTGGCCTTCTTTTTGCCCACCGGCTGGGTCTTGTCCTCGGCGTTGTCCCAGTACCAAGCGTAGTCTGCGATCGGGGTCGGGTCGTCTCCCGCTGCCAGACGCCACTCAGCTTCGGTTGGGAGGCGATACTTCTTGCCCGTTTTCTTGCTGAGCCACTCGCAGAAAACCTCCGCACCCTTGCTGGTCATGCTGATTGCGGCGTAACCTTTGTGTCCATATCCACGATCTGGTGCGCCGTAGGGGCGACTCGGGCGGGCCTTCGCGTCGACTCCCTGCGCTTTGTCTTCTTCGGATTGATCGAGACGGTACGCCCAGATGTCAAACACATCCCAGGTGATCTCGGTCTGCCCGATCCAGAAGGGCTTGACTTCGACCTTCTTTCCGTTCAGATCGACGGTTCCGCCCGCAATCTTCACCATTTTGAAGGTGGGCAGATGCCCTTCAATCTTCTGTTCAAAAGTCTCGTTGGCGGGGCGTCCCGCAAGTGCGGGGAGGTACAAGAGGGCGAAGGTCGCCATGACAATTCCCAGCTTGGCATTCATTCTCGGCATCGGGCTCCTTGTGACAGGTGACAACACATCCTACCCCTTGACTCGGCATGAGTTCACCGAAGTTCATATGGGTGGACAGGTCAAGTTTACTTTCTATTCGACGTCTGAGGACGCTGCACGCACAACGGCCCTTGCCGCATTTGCTGAATTTGCGAGGCTGGAGGATGTCTACAGCGACTACCGGCCTCAAAGTGAACTGATGCGACTGAGCGCCAAGGCGGGCCAAGGTCCCGTACCCATCAGTTCAGACCTTCTGGAAATCCTCCGTCACTCCCGGCGAATTTCCGTCTTGACCGACGGCGCATTCGAAGTCACCGCAAGCCCCATCATCAGGCTCTGGCGCAAGGCTCGTGAAGACGGGAAAATGCCGCCTGCAGAAGCTTTGGCCGAAGCACGATCTCGAGTCGGATTTCGACGGCTGTCCATTGATCCCATTGCTTCCACCATCGCTCTCGAACCAGGCACGTCGCTCGACTTGGGAGGCATCGCAAAAGGCTGGGCGTGCGAGGCGGCGGTGAATGTTTTCCGCAGCCACGGCATCAATTCGGTTCTGGTGGAGGCGGGCGGCGACATTGCGGCGGGCGATGCTCCCCCGGAACGGGAGGGATGGGCGATCGCGATTCGCGGACGAGAGGATGACCCGATTCTCCTCGCCAACCAGTCCATGTCCACCTCCGGCGACGCTTATCAGTTTGTGGAGATTGAAGGCAATCGCTATTCTCATATTGTCGATCCCCGCACCGGTCTCGGGGTCACCAATCGGGTGCAGGCGACCGTCATCTCGCGCAATGGGGCGGATGCGGACGCCCTCGCCACCGCGCTCTGCGTCCTTGCGCCGACAAATGTCTCCGAGTACGAGCGCAGGTTCAAGTGTCGGATCATCCTCATTCGATCACGGGATTGACTCGTGTTAGAATGAGCGCATGAAGTTTGGGATTCTGGCGGCTCTCGTTCTTGTCGCGCCGATGGCCAAGGCCCAGATCAGCGGGAATCAAGTCACATCTGATGGAGCCTGGTGCTGGTTCGCTGATCCCCGGGCAGTTTGGGTCAAAGACAGGATTTGGACGGGCTGGGTGAGCAGCGGCGGAGACATCGTCGCCGCAGAATACGACCCTCAATCCCGCAATGCCCGCACGACGACCTTGGCCGGGAAATTCGAAAAAGATGACCATGCCAACCCTTCCTTTCTGCCTCTGCCCGACGGCCG
>JAEYWW010000340.1 GCA_023428805.1 Armatimonadota bacterium
ATGTCGACCCGAATCGGTTTGCCTCCCTCGGTGCTTCCGCAGGTGGGCATCTGGCTCTGCTGCTTGGCTTCACCGAAACCCGCGACAAGACAACATTGGAAAACCCCACGCAGTCAAGCAAGGTTCAATGCGTGGTCAATGTATTTGGTCCAGTGGACTTGAGCAAGGATTTCGATCCGACCATGGCAGGTCTTGTCTGCTTGCAGGTCCTCGGCAAATCCTATGACAAAGCGACGGAAGAGATCAAGCAGTTCAGTCCGATCACCCATGTCGCCAAGGGTTGCCCTCCCGTCTTCACCCTCCAGGGAAAAGCGGACACTCTGGTTCCCTACAAGCAGGCAGAGCGTCTTGACGAAGCGCTGAAAGCCGTGGGAGTTGAACACGAGATGGTGTTGATTGAAGGCATGGGCCACGAAGTCCCCATGAACCGTCCGGAAGTGGCAGATGCGGTTGTGAAGTCAGTCGCGTTCCTCAAACGCCATCTCATGCCCGGCGCCAAGTCGTGACGCCCGCTCTTGGTCTGCTATTCCTCGCGGGCGGAGGCACAACCTCGCCCGAAGTCGCCCGTGCATTTCTCGATGCCGCCGGGCGGGAGCGCCTCATCATTGTGATTGGTCAAGCCCGGCAGGACCCCGCGCGGGCGTCGGGATCGCATGATTTTCTGATCCAACATGGGGCAAAGTTTGTCGTCGTCTGGCCCTGGACCAATCCCACCGATGAGGATCGAGATCAGGCCGAGGAAATGCTGAAGCAAGCCGGAGGCATCTGGATTCCCGGCGGCGATCAAAATTTGGTTCTGGATCGATTCGGCACCGATTGGTGCCGCCGTGTCTTCGGCGAAGCACGCAGGCGCGGCACCGCCTTCTTCGGCACGAGCGCCGGAGCGATGCTGATGAGCGATCAGATGATCGCGGGATATGGCGAGAGTCAACAGACCGCCGAGATCCGGCGCGGCTTCGGGCTGATTGACATCACCGTTGACACGCATTTTTCCCAGAGAGAACGCGAGCCGCGCCTGCGCTTCTCCCTGAAGCAAACCGGAGTCAAAACGGGAATCGGACTGGACGAGAACGAGTGGGTGATGATCGACTCGGACAACAAAATCCATCCCGGCCAGGGCGAGGCCACCATCATCAAACAAAACTGACCCCGCAGAGTGCGGGGCCATTGAGGGGGTTCTCTGAGCGGTCGATCAACCGCCGCCGGTGGTTCCGACACCGACGCCAGTTTCAGCCGCGGGAGGCGTCAACGCCGTGTCGAGCACGTGAATGACGCCGTTGCTGGCGGCGATGTCCGACATCACGACCTTGGAGCCATTCACCCAGACAACACCGTTTTCATCCGTCCTGATCTTGAGTTCCTGAACCTTCTCCCGATCCTTGACCCAAGTTTCGACTTTTTCCCGTCCGCTCAGGTCAGCGGCCATCAGCTTGCCTGAAACAATGTGGTAGTTCAGAGTCCTCTTCAGCAATTCGGGGTCGCTGGTGATGCGATTCCTCTCCTCTTCCGAGAGTTTGTTGAAGGCTTCATCATTGGCCGCGAAGATTGTGTAGGGTCCGGGGCCTTTCAGGGATTCGGTCATTTGTGCCTGACCCAGCCAGCTCACGAGAGTGGTGAACTGACCTTTGGCGATCGCCGTATCGACGATGTCCTTGTCCTGGGGAGCCTTTGCCGTCGCAACGAGCGCCAGACTGGCGACCGTCAGCGAGAAAAGGCCTGTCTTCCAAGTGTTCATCGTTTCATCTCCGGGGAATCTCTTTGGACTCCTCCGAGCTTGTCAACGAATTTTGAACTTAAGAGTCCCTGGAGTCCCTTAAAAATACGGTTGGAGTAACGATTACTCAAGACCAATAATGAACTTGGAAACGAGGTTCTAACATGACTCTTCCCTTCATCGGATACCTGCTTATGTGCCTGATCGTGGCCTTCGTGCTCACGTTCTTGGTGTCAATGCTGCGTTCGATCAAGAAGACTGACGATTTCAAGTCGTGGCGATGGATTCTCGCCTTTTTCGTCGTTGTCGGCATGGCCCCCTATGGCTACGCCGAGGTGATGACGCGAATGCACGGGCAGGGCATGGAGAAGGCGGCCAAGTCGATTCTCAAGGCGGGCAAGGTCAACGGAAAGCTTGCCTACTACCGCGTGATGAAGGGCGGAGCTGACTCCGCCGAGATCGTGATTGTCGCGGATGAAAAGGGCGAGTACGGCACTCCGGAACGGGCAACAATCTCCGCGACTTTGATCAAGAAGGATGGCGAGTGGAAGGCGAAGAGCTACGACTTCGTCAACAGCTTCAAGCGCGGCAAAGACAGCGCGACCATGCCGCCCTTCTTCTGAGAGCGATCAGCTACAATCGCCGGGTGACCCTGCGCGAGGTGCTTCATGCCCATATCCCGATCCTGACGGATCGCAGCACTTTGCGCGACGCCGTCGACAAGATGGACATCTACCAGTTTCCCGGGTTGGTGCTCGTTGATGGCGATCACCGTCCCGTCGGAGTTCTGACCGAAGGCGATGTCTGCCGCGCAGTCCGCCAGCATGGCTCCCTGCTCCCGCTTTCCGAGCAGCCCGCCTCCAAGTTTGCAACCAGCAATCCCACAACCGCCGGACCCGGCATGGAGATCAGCGATGCGCTGCACCTGATGCTCGGCAGTGGCTTGACGCTGCTTCCGATCCAGGACGAAGGCCGGTTGTTGGGAGTTGTGCTGCGGGTGGACCTGATGCAGGCACTCCTGATGGATGGCGCATCGGCCTAAACTATTCGTTGATGTCCGACTACGCCCAACGCTCCCTGGAGGAGCATGAGAGGCACCAAGGCAAGCTGGAAATCACCAGCCGATTCCCCCTAAAGACGCGCGACGATCTGAGCATCGCCTACACTCCGGGCGTCGCGGCGGTGAGCCTTGCGGCCAGCGAGAGCCTTGATGCGGCCCGCAAGCTGACGATCAAGGGCCGAACCGTGGCGATTGTGAGCGATGGTTCGGCGGTTCTCGGCCTCGGCAATATCGGCCCCTACGGCGCGCTCCCGGTGATGGAGGGCAAAGCCCTGCTCTTCAAAGAGTTTGCGGACATCGACGGCATCCCCATCGTCCTCGGCACTCAGGATCCGCAGGAGATCGTTCGCGTCGTCCGCGCCATCGCGCCCACCTTCGGCGGCATCAATCTGGAGGACATCGCCGCGCCGCAGTGCTTCTGGATTGAGGACCAGCTTCAAGACCTCGGAATTCCGGTCTTCCACGACGATCAGCACGGCACCGCCATCGTCCTGCTAGCCGCACTCATCAATTCCTGCCGTCTGACGGGCCGCAACATCGAAGACTTGACCGTGGTGATCAACGGCGGCGGCGCGGCGGGCACCGCCATCGCCAAGCTGCTTCGATGCGTCGGTCAGAACAAGACCGCCTGCATCCCCGTGCGCGATGTCCTCGTCTGCGACACAAAAGGCATCATCAGCCGATCGCGCTACGACGACCTCAACGACGCCAAGCGCTCCATGCTCGCCTACACCAACCGCCATGATCGCAACGGAACTCTTCGCGACGCGATGGCGGGCGCGGATGTGTTCATCGGTGTTTCGGCGGGGGGAATTCTGACTGCCGAAGATATGAAGATCATGGCTCCGCAGCCGATGATCTTCGCGATGGCGAACCCTGAGCCCGAGATTTGGCCGGAGGAGGCGATCCGCGGCGGGGCCGCAGTTGTCGGCACCGGACGCAGCGACCTTCCCAATCAGGTCAACAACGTTCTCGCATTCCCGGGGGTGTTTCGAGGAGCGTTTGACGCGGGAGTGGCCCGGATCACCGAGCCGATGAAGATCGCTGCTGCTTACGCGCTTGCGGACTGCGTTGAAAACCTCCGCCCAGACTTCGTGATTCCCGACGCACTCGATCGCACAGTCGCGCCGAAGCTGGCAGAAGCGGTGCGGAACGCGGCGAGCTGACCGACTACTTCCCTCTCGCGAACTTGATTGTCACCTTTCGGTGGCGGATTTTGGTGGCGCGGAGAACTTCGAGAACCTTTTCGCCGTGCGCCTCAGGCACTTCGACAAATGAGTGGCGGTCGAGAACATCGATCACGCCGATCATATTGCCCGTCAGGCCCGACTCGTTGGTGATCGCGCCGACCAGGTCGCCCGGGCGGAGTCCGTCCTGCCGGCCCATGCCCACGAAGATGCGGACCATGCCAAGCTCCGGCTGTTCGTAGTCTTCAAAGGCCTCTGCCGCCGCCTCTCCCTTCGCGGCGTGCTGGCTGTCCCAGAGCATCTGCAGAGCAGCGGCCGCAATCTCTACCGTCTCGAACTCGTCCGCAAGATCAGCCACGAGCGGCAGCAGGCTCTCGAATTTCCCAGCCGCAAGGGTCTCCTTGATCGAATCCTGGAACGCCGTGCGGCGCCGAGCCGCAATGTCAGCCGGAGTCGGGATGCGGGCAGGCTTGATCGAGGAACCGATCAGCCGCTCGATATTTCGCAGCTTGTTGCGCTCGCGCGGAGTCACCAGGGTGATCGCATCCCCGCTCCGCCCCGCGCGGCCCGTTCGTCCGATGCGGTGGATGTACTGCTCGACATCAAAGGGAATATCGTAGTTGATGACGTGGGTGACCGTGTCGATGTCGAGTCCGCGGGCGGCGACGTCGGTGGCGATGAGGAGGTCGGCCTGGCCGTCGCGGAACTTGCGCATCGTGCGATCCCGCTCCGCCTGGTTCATGTCCCCGTGCAGGGCTTCGGTCTGATATCCGCGCAGGCGCAGATTCTCGCTCAAGTCGTTGGTTTCCTGGCGGGTGCGGCAGAAGACGATGGTCGGCCCCGGCGTCTCCATGTCGAGCACGCGAGCCAGCGCATCGAGCTTCTTGCCATTCGGAACCTCGTAGTAGGTCTGGTTGGTCGTGTCAAGGGTGCGTTGCTTTGCTTCGATCTCGATGTGCTTGGGTGAGCGCAGGAATTTCTTGGTCAGCGCCATGATGCGCGGCGGCATCGTCGCGCTGAAGAAGACGAGTTGGCGGGTATCGGGCAGTTCGGCGAGGATCGCTTCGAGGTCCTCAGTGAACCCGAGAGCAAGCATCTCGTCGGCTTCATCCAAGACCGCAACTTTGACTTCTGCGATGGAGATCGATCC
>JAEYWW010000367.1 GCA_023428805.1 Armatimonadota bacterium
GCTCGCGACCTCGCAGAACTCCGAGCCGACGTGCGTCTGGAACTCATACGGCAGTCCCTCGCTCTCGTACACATGAAAGGCGTGGCCCGCCTCGTGGAGCAAAGTCTGCAAGTTGTCGTGGGTGCCGACCGCGTTCATGAAGATGAACGGGCGGCGGATCACAGGGAATGAAGTGCAGTAGCCGCCATTCGCCTTGTTCTTGCGGCTGAAAAGGTCCATGCGGCCGTTTTCGACCATGTCCTTGTAGTAGCCGCCGAGCGCGGGATCCATGTCGTCGAAGATCGCCTGGGTCTGACCATTGAGGTCCTCCTCGCCTTCAAAAGGCTGGAGCGGCTGGGTGCCGAACAGGTCCACATCCAAATCCCACGGTCGGACGCTTTCGACTTCCAGCGACTTTCGCCGATCCTCGTAGATCTCCTGCGCCACCGGCACGACTTCCTTCAGGATCGCGTCGCGGAAGGTCTGGCAATCCTCGGGGGTGTAGTCGAAGCGGTGATACGCGTGATAAACGTAGTCGGTGAAGCTCTCTTTGCCCGCATTCTTGGCGATCTGAAGACGAATGTCGAACATCTTCTTCCAGAGCGCGTTGAACGGTTCGCGGTCCTGGTGGATGCGCTCCTGAATCAGCGTCCAGACTCGCTCCCGCACTTCGCGATCCGTCCCTTCCAGAAGCTGAGTCGCCTTCTCGATGGTGATCTCTTCGCCTTCCCAGGTGATGGATCGCGCGCCGCAGAGCTTGTCATATTCGTTCCCCAGTTCGACAAGCTGCGTTTCGAGCGGAAGATTTTCTTCGCGGAAGAGTTCGGTGTTTGAGCGCATCTGACGAATCGGAACTTCCATCCCTTCCAGACTCAAACCACTGTCAATCAGCTTGTTGCGAAGCTTGTCCTCCCAGACCTGGCGCGGCTCACGGATGCTCCGCATGTAGTCCATCAACTTTGATTCGGCCTCTTCATCCGCCGTGTTCAAAGTCGTCGCCACATAGAGTTTGGACTCGACCTCGTCCAGCATGGAGGCGAGCTTGGACCAGTCGGAAAGCCATTCTGCCAGCGAACCAGAGTTCAGTTCGGCATCCGCCAATGCGGAGTAGTGAGGTTCGAAGTAAGACCAGGGCAGCGCCTGGGCGACTTCGGAAGTGTGAGGCAACGGAGCGAGACTCATAATCAAATCCTACGTTATTTTTTGAACAATCGTCACCCGTGTATGATGAAATTCGATGCAGGTGGTTCTCCAGGTTCTCGGAGGTCTGTTCCTCCTCATTATCCTTGGGATCGTGGTCGTGGTGCTGGTGCTCCGCCGACAGCTCAGGAAGTTCGGGCAGTCTCTCGCCGACATGACGAGCCTCACCCCGCCTGCTGAATTGAACCTGCAGCCCGAAGAGAACCCCCCGTGGTCCAACGGAAAGATTGTGCGAAAACACGCGGATGCCCTGCTTCTGCACGGATTCCAAGATGAGGGTTCCTTCTGCACCCAAGAGATGACGAACCTCTTCATCCAAGGCTTTGTCCATCCCACGCGAAACCTCTTCGCCGCCGTTTACGATCACCCGCAGGGAGGGATCGTAGTGGACATTGTTCAAAAGACGCTTGACGGACGCACGCTCACCCTCAGCAACACAACGCAGGGAGAAGAATTGGACTCGATGGACGGAAAGAAGAGCATCCGCCTCAAAGATGCAACTGTCGATCAACTGATGACCGCCTGGCAAGTGGACAAGCTCAGAGGCGACAACCTCCCCGCACCTCCGGGTTCATTCAAAGAGTGCTTTGAGGCCGCCTACCGGGAGGAGATGCAGTGGCGCATCGCCCGCGGTGGACAGACTCCGGAGGAGATTCACCGGATTGCCCTGGCAAGCGGCGACCAATATAGTTCAGAAATCGAAGAAATGACTTTTCAACTGCAGCGGCGGCAGGCCAATAGCCAGCTTCACGAAATCCTGACGGAGAAGTACCTCAAGGAGAGCGGGGTGAGCGCGTTTGATTGGCAGTCGGAGCAGCAGCGGCTCACCATCATCCACGACAATCTGACGCGCGAGGAAGTGGAGGAACTGCTGTCAGTCGTCGAGGAGGATCGGGAGGAATGCTTCCAGGACCGTTATGACCGCGTCCTCAGCTTCGAGCTGCCCGAGATGCCCGCCCGGGACGCCTTCGCCGCCGTCAACGCCACCTTTCCAGACCACCTCCAGTTCAAGATGAAGTGGCAGTGCGACGAGCCGATTGCGGCTGACTACTATCTCGAACCCGAAGAGAATCTTTAAGACCAGGCACAATCCCGGCGCAAAGTCCGAACAATCTTTCGGTCCCTGGGTACGATGATGAGCGCGATATGTCGGTCTTTGCGCAAAAAACCCTTCTTGTGACCGGAGGCACGGGCACGTTTGGCAAGGCCACCGTGGACCACTTCCTCCCCACCGACATCGGTGAAATCCGCATCTTCAGCCGGGATGAAAAGAAGCAGGAAGACCTGCGCATCCACTACAACAACCCCAAGTTGAAGTTCATCATCGGCGACGTCCGCAGCGAGCAGAGCTGCCGTGATGCGGTCGAAGGAGCCGATTACGTCTTCCATGCCGCCGCCCTCAAGCAGGTGCCGAGCTGCGAGTTCTATCCAATGGAGGCGATCGCCACCAACGCGATCGGGGCCGACAACCTCATGCGGGCCTCCGCTGATGCGGGCGTCAAGAGCTGCGTCGTCCTCAGCACCGACAAGGCCGCCTACCCGGTCAATGCAATGGGCATCAGCAAGGCGATGATGGAGAAGCTGATGGTCGCCCGTGCCCGCATCTCGCGCAACAAGGGGATCGTCTTCACCGCCACCCGCTACGGCAACGTCATGGCGAGCCGGGGTTCGGTCATCCCGCTCTTCATCGACCAGATTCTCCAGGGCAAGCCCCTCACCATCACCGATCCGCAGATGACCCGGTTCATGATGCTGATCGAGGAGGCGGTCGATCTTGTCCTCTACGCCTTCGAGCACGGACAGACAGGCGATCTCTTCGTCAAGAAAGCACCGTCCGCCACCGTCGAAACCCTGGCTCTTGCAATGAAGCAAATCTTCAACGCCAGCAACCCCATCCAGGTCATCGGCACCCGCCACGGCGAGAAGCTCTTTGAAACCCTGCTGACCCGAGAAGAGATGGCGGAGGCCACCGACATGGGCGACTACTACCGTGTCTCTGCCGATGCCCGGGACATGAACTACCACTCCTACATCAGCGAGGGCGACAAAACTATCGGAGACCTGGAAGACTATCACTCCCACAACTCCGAGCAGTTGACCGTGGATGAGCTGATCGAACTTCTGATGAAGCTCCAAATCGTGCGCGACGCCCTTGAAGGAAAAGTCTCCGCATGAAGGTGCTGGTCACCGGAGCCGCCGGATTCATCGGAAGGCACGTCTGCCAGGCGCTTCGGCTGCGTGACAGCGTGGAAGTTCTGACTTTCACCGAAGACAACGACCCCTCAGATTTGGCCAGTCTGGCGTCGCAGGCGGACGTTGTCATCCATCTCGCGGGCGTCAATCGCCCGCCGACTCCCGATGAATTTGAGTCCGGCAATCGCGGCCTCACCGCCGCTCTCGTCGATGCCTTGAAATCCTCCGGCAGCAGAGCCAAAGTTCTGATCAGCAGCAGCACTCAAGCGGAGTTGGAGAACGACTACGGGCGCAGCAAGCTCGGCGCGGAGCGGGAGTTGGAGAGGCTGAACACCGAAAACGGCAATCCCGTCGCGATCTTCCGGCTGACCAACGTCTTCGGAAAGTGGGCGCGTCCCAACTACAACAGCGCGGTTGCCACCTTCGCCTACAACATCGGGCGCGGCGAACCCATCCAGATCAACGATCCTGGCCGCGTGATGGAATTGGTCTACATCGACGACGTGGTCCGCGCCCTGCTCGACGCGATGGAAGAGGACTTCACCGGCATCCGCCGCCCGCAGGTCAGCTCCGTTCACACCATCACCCTCCAAGAAATCGCCGACATCCTGAAGTCATTCAAGGAGATGCGCACGACACTCGTGCTCCCGGACTTCTCCAACCCCCTGGTCAAGAAGCTCTACAGCACCTACATCGGCTATCTGGAAGGCGGCGACCGCGAGTACGGGTTGGACATCAAGACCGACGATCGCGGCAGTTTGGCCGAGTTCATCAAAAGCCCGCAGATGGGCCAGGTGTTCGTCAGCCGCACCAAACCCGGGATCACGCGCGGCAACCACTACCACAACACCAAGCCCGAAAAATTCCTGGTTTTGGAAGGTGAGGCAGTCATCCGGCTCCGCCATGTCGAAAGCGACCGAATTGAGGAGCACAGAGTCAAAGGCGAGGACTACCGCGTGGTGGACATGACTCCGGGCTGGACTCACTCTATCGAAAATGTGGGCGACCGCGATCTCATCACCCTCTTCTGGGCGGGAGAGCCGTTCGATCCCCAGAATCCCGACACCTATTGGGTGCCCGTTTTGCAGGAGAAAAGCTGATGAAGGTCATGACGATTGTCGGCACCCGCCCCGAGATCATCCGGCTCAGCCGAGTCATGGTCGCGCTGGATCAATATGTGGATCAGGTCATCGTCCACACCGGGCAGAACTACGACTATGAACTGAACCAGGTCTTCTTCGACGACTTGGAACTCCGCAAGCCCGACGTCTTCCTCAATGCCGCAGGCGAGACCGCCATCGAAACCATCGGCAACACCCTCATCAAAGCCGATCAAGCGATGGAGGAGCACAAACCCGACGCGGTCCTCATCCTGGGCGACACCAATTCCTGCCTCTCCGCGATCAGCGCCAAGAGGCGCAAAATCCCGATCTTCCACATGGAGGCGGGCAACCGATGCTTCGACCAGCGTGTCCCCGAGGAGATCAATCGGCGCATCGTGGACGTGACTGCCGACATCAACCTTCCCTACAGCACGATCAGCCGCGACTACCTGATCCGAGAAGGCTTCCCGCCCGACCGCGTCATCAAAACCGGCTCGCCGATGTACGAAGTCCTCAACTACTACAAACCCAAGATCGAAGCCAGCGATGTCCTCGACCGCCTCGGCTTGACAAAGGGCGACTATTTCGTCATCAGCGCGCACCGTGAGGAGAACATTGACCTCGGCAAGTTCGACAAGCTGGTCGCGATGCTCAACGCGGTCGCCGAAAAATACGGCAAGCGCATGATCTTCAGCACCCACCCGCGCACCCGCAAGCGCATCGAAAAAGAGGGCATTCAGCTCAATCCGCTGATCGAAACCCTCAAGCCGATGGGCTTCAGCGACTACAACAAGCTGCAGGCCAACGCCTTCGCCGTCCTGAGCGACAGCGGCACGATCAGCGAGGAGGCATCCGTCCTCGGCTTCCCCGCCCTCAACATCCGCGAGGCGCACGAAAGGCCGGAAGGCATGGAGGAAGCCGTGGCGATCATGACCGGATTCGAGCCCGACAATGTGCTCACGTCCATCGAAGTCGCAACTCTCCAGCACCAAACTGGCCAGCGAGTCCTGCGCGAGGTATCCGACTACACGATGCCCAACGTGAGCGAAAAGGTGGCGCGCATCATCCTTAGCTACACCCACTACGTCCGGCGCGTGGTGTGGAGTCAGCCCTAAGGAAGTTCAGCCCTCGAAGCGATAGCGGCGCACACCGACGAAATCCAGGCTCACCTTACCCTGCACGTCCAGATCGAAGAACTGGTCGTGGGCGACGAGGAACGCGAGGATGTCGGCCTTGGCGAGCGCATCTTCCAGAGGCACCAGCTTGAGGATGCCGTGCTCATGCAGGTTCGGCTCAACCGGCAGAACGTCGTAGCCCTTCTCAATCAGCTTATTCGTGATCGCCAGAGCAGGAGACTCGCGGAGATCGTCGATGTTCGGCTTGAAGGCAAGCCCCAGCGCGGCGATCTTGGCGGGACGCCCATTGGCTTCCTTGAAGGCATCAGCGGCCTCCTCGATTCGCTCCAGAGTCCACTCCGCCTTGTAGTCGTTGACTTCGCGCGCCTGCTTGATGAGCCTCGCGTTGGGGTCCATTGCGACCACAAACCAGGGGTCCACCGCGATGCAGTGCCCGCCAACTCCCGCCCCCGGATTCAAAATGTTCACCCGCGGATGGCGGTTGGCGAGGTCGATCAGTTCCCGCACGTTGATGCCGTGCCGCGCGCAGATCATGGAAAGCTCGTTCGCGAAGGCGATGCTGACGTCGCGGAAGCTGTTCTCCACCAGCTTGCTCATCTCTGCGGTTCGAGCATTCGTCGTGTGAACGGTTCCCTTCGAGACAAAGGTGCGATAGAATTTAGCCACCGCCTGCGCCGCCTCCGGCGTGTAGCCGCCCACGATGCGGTCATTCTCGACAAGCTCCCGCATGATCTGACCAGGCAGAACGCGCTCCGGGCAGTAGGCGAAACCGATCGAGTTCACATCCACGCCCTCGGAAGCCAGCGTGTCGCGCACCAGTTCGGTGCTGCCGACGGGTGAGGTGGATTCCAAAATCACCAGATTGCCTGCTTCGACATAAGGCGCGATGGCGCGGGTCGCGGACACGACGTACTTCATATCCGGCTCGGGGATGCCGGTGCCATGCACGAACGGAGTCGGAACGCAGATCATGAAGATTTCGGCTTTGGCAGGAGTGGTCTGAGCCTTCAGGAGCCCTTTCTGAACCGCTTCCGAAACATGTTTCTCAAGGTCGGGCTCGACGATATGAATGCGGCCCTGGTTGATGATGTCCACCACTTCCTGGCTGACATCCACACCGGTGATCCGGTGACCAGCCGCGGCGAGCACCGCAGAAGTCGGAAGTCCAATATAACCCAAACCAATGACGCAGACGTGCCTCTGTTGATCACCCATGCTTGCTTCCTGTCCACCCAACGGCGATGCTGATCATCACCTGCAATCAATCCCGCGTCCTGTTCGGACGAGGACAATACCGCCAGAACGTACCTGAGGATATTTTGCGTTCGCATCCTAAGGTCCTGCGTTTGCCGAATGATTCCGACTGCTTGATAGTCCCTTCACACAAACCCACCCGAAAGCCGCACAATCTATACTCTCCCCTCAGATGCCGGAACCGATTTACATCCTCGCTCCCGTGGGATCGCTCGACCGTCTGGTGCGGACAAGCAAAATCCGTTCGGTTCTGATGGAGACGGGACGCCCCCTCATCCATCTCGCTTGGAAGCGGTCAGATGACGACCAGCCCAATCCTGCTCCCGTCGAGACTCAGGTCATCTTGGAGGGCGGCGGCTACCAGTCATCTGGCCTGGCGCGATGGTACATGAAGTATCTCGCCGCCAACAAGACGGCTCTCAAGAATCTCCCAGACGGCTCCTGCATCTATGCCCTTGGGTTTTTTGCCGCCTTCCCCGCCGCGCTGCTGGCCCGCCGAAGGAAATTCAAAGTTCTCTTCGACCACAACGACACGTTTTCAAAGAGCTATCCGCTTCCCGGACCTCTGAAGGCGCTCGTGGAGAAGATGGAGTCATTCACCGTGCGCCGCGCGCGAATCCACCTGATTCCGGGCGAGAACCGCTGGACGCAGGGTGACGCCAACCGCCGCGTCGTCCCCAACGTCCCCACTCAGGATGTGGCGCAAGCCGCGAAAGAAATCGCTGAAAAAGGCGGTTTTGCAAAGGGAGAGAGGTTCACTCTCTATGTCAACGGCTGGCTGACTCCCGAACGTGGCATGGGGCCGCTCATGAAGGCGCTGGCCCTCATCCCCGATGCCCCCATCAACATCCTGCTCGCGGGACGGATCGAAAACGATGACCCCGCGCTCGCCGCGCTCCTCAAGCAGCCCAACGTCGAATTTCTGGGCAATCTCGATCAGCCCAATGCGCTCGCCCATTACGGGCGGGCTCATGCGACCCTCACATTTTATGATCCGGTCGTCGAGATCAACCGATATGCGGAGCCGAACAAATGGGGCGACTGCATCCTGACTCAAACAACCTTCATCGTCAACCGCGAAGTGGTGACAGCGAAGCCGTTCTTCGATGCAGGGTCATGTTTTGCGGTTCCCTTCCACGATGACCGCGCCCTCGCCGATCTTCTCCAGCGTCTCTCCGATAACCCATCTGAAGCAATCGAAGCGGGACAGCGGCTCAAGCAGTTCGGAGGCGACCCGTGGGAAATTCAGATGCAGCGCGTGATTCAGGACTGGCTCGCCTGATCTGCGCCGCTCGCGGAGGCGGCGCACTTCCGATAGAAAACCAGCGAAGCAAGATAGACCACGATCATCGAACCGGAATAGCACCCAACCGCAATGGTCGCCGTAGAGCCGTAGTGAGCCGCCAGCCCGAAGCAGGCGGCCGTCAGGACAACACGGAGGATGTCGAGGGCCAACTGCCCCTGAAGCTTCTCCAGCAATTGCGCCGTCATGCTGACCGGACTGCACACAAGCTGGAGGCAGAACATCGGAGTCATCATCGCCGTCCAGATTCCGGCGTCCCCCGCATTCGGCCCCAGAAACGCGGGCATCCAAAACGGAGCCGAAAGTCCAAACGGGCAGACCGCCAACGAAGCCAATCCGAGCTTCCTCAGAGTCCGGTCAAACAGGGGGAGCAGCGCTGCGGGATTCTCCCGAACGTAGCGCGCCGCCTGCCCCTGGTAGGCCTGGGCGACAGCCGCACCAATCAGGGTCATGGGGCTGCCGAGAAAGCGAGTCGAGGCGTAGAAGGCCGCCGTGCTGCCCAAAGGAAAGTTGGAGACAAGCATGAGCAGCGGAAGCTGCAGACCGGCAGAATTCGCAAGGGTGCTGGGCGCGCTGTAGTAGGGAAAAGAACGGTAGCGGCTGAATAGTCCACGCATTTCCGCAAAATCCCAAGGCTGGCGCCATTCATCCACCTTTCGCAGAGCCTGGAGAAAGGAAACCACGCCGGAAGAACGTCCGATCGCCAAGCCGAGGACAAGAGCCAGTTGGGCATGCCCCTTCATGACATAGAAGCCCCCCACCTGGGTGACCGCCATCCCGATGGCTTGAGCAACCGTCGTGCGCGCGGTGATTTTGAACTGCTGTTCTCGTGTGAACCACAGGGTGCAGATCATGTAGGCCGCTCCTCCTGCCAGTGAAAGAGGAAGCACCCAGGGGTAGAGGGCCAAGATCGGCAGATTGAGTATTCCGCCAATTCCATTTCCAAGTATCAAAAGAATGATAAGAATCAGCAATGAAGTTGCAAGCGCAACCAATATGGAAAGGCGGAGGATGTGAATCGCCTGAGATTTATCCTTCGCAATCGGGATCACCTGCTCCATCCGCAGTGCAGATACTCCGACCAAAGTAAAGAAAAGTGCGGAAAATGCCCCCAGTGCATCAAGCTCTTTTTGCCCATAAAGACGGAAGAGGATTGGAGTGATCGCTACAATCAGCAACTGGGCGGCCACAGTTCCCGAAGCCAGCGTCATCACGTGCTTCGCGAGTCCGTCCGAAGCCAGCCATCGCTTGATCATGTCCGTCGAAATCCCTGGAGATTATGCGAGATTAAAGTGACAAACAAAATTCCTGCTGCTCTGACTATGACTATGAGACTATTGCAGCCTCTGCACGTTGATATCCTTTGGTCAGCGAAGAAGCATTTTTGCCAAAGCTGGCGAGAGCCCCAATATTTAGAGAATTTTTGTTAAGAATACGTTTCAGCCTCCATCGTGTGAAAAAATAGAGATCACGCGAAATACTAAGAGGCCTGCAACGTTCTTTTGAAACATTTTTGACGGAAAGTGGTCTAAGGCCGCAGTTGTTTGATCAGGCAAGGGTCTGCCTGACTGAATTGGATCGGTGGGAAATGCTGAGCAAGGAAAACAAGACGCATAGGTTCAACTGGGGGCTTCGGACCAGCCGCCACTCAGTTCAAGTCTTCTTCTTCGATCTGACCCTCATTTCGGCGGCATACTGCCTCTCATTTCTGATCCGGTTCGGCGCCCAGGGCATCAACGACGAGAGCATCCAGTCGATGGTTTGGCCTCGCCTGCCAGTCATTGTCCTCATCGCCGCAGGATTGCTCTTGTGGAAGCGGCTCTGGAAGATTCAGCCCCGCTACATGAGCATCTTCGACATCACGTCGATCCTGGTCACCTCCATCGCTCTGTTGTTCGCCTGCCGGGCCACCGAGCACTTTGTCCAGAATTCCCCTCCCCCCTGGCATGACGGCTGGGCGATGCCCCTGCTTTTTGGGTTCATCACAGGGACTCTGCTGGGTGGGTGGCGCGTGCTGCGCCGCATCAGCATCAGCAAGCACTCCGACATCAAGATGCATCGGGGACAGGTGCGCCGCGTCCTCATTCTGGGCGCATCGGATCAGGGCGAAGCCGTTTTCCGCGAACTCGCGCGTTATCCGCACTCGATTGAAGTTGTCGGCTACGCCGATGACAGCCCCGAATTTCAGAATCTCAACATCCACAGCGTGCCCGTACTGGGGAGAATTCAAGATATTCCCGAGATTGTCAGCGCAACAGGAGCCCACGAAATTCTGATCGCCACCGCCGACCAGTCTCCCAAAGAACTGCGTAGAATTTTCGACATCTGCGACGGCGTTCCCGCCAGGCTCAAACTGGTTCCACCCTTCTCATCCCTGGTCTCAGGTGTCGGTTCACCCGTCCCCCAAGCACGGTCGCTGGATGTCACTGACCTCTTGAGGAGAGATCAGATGGGCATCTATGAAGACGACGCGCTGAAATTCCTCGCCGGAGAGCGGGTGATGATCACGGGCGGCGGGGGATCAATCGGCTCCGAAGTCGCACGCCAAGTCGTCAAATTCAGCCCGGCAAGCCTCATTCTCCTCGGCAAAGGCGAAGGGAGCATCTTTGAAATCGACCAGGAGATCCGCCAGAAGACAACTTTCCGTCCCGTTCCCGTCATCGCCGACATTCGCGATCGCGATGCCGTGCTCGCTTCCATGAAGAAGCACTCCCCGGGCGTTGTCTTCCACTGTGCGGCGCACAAGCATGTTCCTCTGATGGAGGAATCTCCCATTGAGGCGATCCGAAACAACATTTTTGGCACCCTCAATGTTCTTGAGTCCGCCATCGATTCCAAAGCGCGCAAATTCATCCTTGTCTCGACCGATAAAGCGGTCAAGCCCGCAAACGTGATGGGCGCGACGAAGAGAGTTGCCGAAATGATCGTAGCCTCCAAAAGCGAGGTCTGCGACATGGAGCTTGCCATTGTTCGGTTCGGCAACGTTCTTGGAAGCCGCGGCAGCCTCGTTCCTCTGATCTGCAAGCAGATTGCCTCGGGCGGCTCGGTCACCATCACCCATCCCGACATGACGCGCTACTTCATGACTATTCCAGAAGCCGCGCAGCTCATACTGCAGGCGGGTGCGATGGGATCACAGGGCGAAATCTTCGTCCTCGATATGGGCGACCCGGTCAAGATCATGGACTTGATCCGCGACATCATCCGCATGCACGGCCTTGTGCCGGGACAGGATGTGGAGATCAAGACCGTCGGCATGAGGCCCGGCGAAAAGATGCATGAGGAGCTTTACTTCAGTTCCGAAGCGGTTTCCGAGAGCCGTCATCCCCGCATCTTCGTCGCCAAACCCGAAGCCAGCATTCCCTGGGATTGGATGGCGGAGCAGCTTGCCAACCTCGATCAGCTTTGCAACGAAGGCAACGCCGATGGCGCGCGTGCGGCGCTCATGGAACTCTCGTGGGCCAAGAACCTGCCTCCCAGTTCCATGCGTTCGGTGATGTAGGCAGGCAGGAATAATTCAAGGCTTGAGAGTGCAACTTGCATTCTCAAGCCTTTTTCGTATTGACTATTCACCGCGCAACCTGTTAAGATTGCGTTTCCTTTCTCTGCTCGGCCACTGCGGTCGCGCGCGGAGCATTCAATGACGAAAAAAGCCTTCACGCTCATCGAGCTGCTTGTTGTGATCGCGATCATCGCGATTCTCGCCGCCATCCTTTTCCCCGTCTTTGCCCAGGCCAAAGATGCGGCGAAGAAGACACAGTCGATCAGCAACCTGAAGCAGATTGGCACCTCGACCCTGCTCTATTCGGCCGACTATGATGACTACTATCCGATGAGCGCATTCTTCAGTGCTCCGGAATCGCCCGATCCGCGTCCCGTGATCTTCTCCGTGTACGACGCGACGCTTCCTTACATGAAGAACAAGCAGATCTTCACCAGCCCTTCGGACGGCATCAAGCAGAACTGGAAGAATCGCCTCAACGCGATCAACCTGACCATTCCCCAGGGCGGCGTTGAATTCGCCAGCTACGCGCCCAATCTCGGCCTGTTTGGCGAGAATCTCTGCGGCGCGCCCGTCCCCGCACTGCGCAAGTACAGCCGCACCTACTCTCAGACCGAACTGCCCGACGTGGTCAACACAATCGGCTTCTTCGACGGCTATATCAAGAGCCTCGCAACAGGCCTGGAATACAGCAACTTCATGGGCATCGGACGCCATGCTGACGGAATGGTCGTCAACTTCGCCGACGGTCACGCCAAATACTATAAGTGGAGCGCACTGAGCAACATTTCCCAGGAAATCACTCCCGCTGGCTCAACCCGCCCAGGAGTCAAATACTACAGTTGGCAGACCCCGTTCTATAAATCTGAATCCCAGTTGGAATCAGCGCCGAACACGGCGGCCAACCCCTACAACGACCTGCACGGCGTCCCAGGCACATCAACTGGCGACTCTGAAGACTTCACCTGTCCGTAGGCTCTTGATGGTGTTTGGGGGGCGGAACTGGGCAGTTCCGCCCCTCGACATATTACGGCTGTCGTATATTAGAACTGAAGAACGACCTGTCCGCAGGGGGCGCTGAAATGGCTGAGATATCCGGGAGCAACCCGGTGGTCCCCTCGAACCTGATCCGGATAATGCCGGCGTAGGAATTGCGAGCAGTGCGCGTGGTGCTTGGCACGACGGCGCGACTCAGCAATCGCTGGGCAGCGCCGTTTTTTAGTTTGGACAACGCCATGCGAAAAGCATTCACGCTCATCGAGCTTCTGGTGGTCATCGCCATCATCGCGATCCTCGCCGCCATCCTCTTCCCCGTCTTCGCCCGCGCGAAGGAGTCGGCCAAGAACACAACCTGCGTCAGCAACGGTCGCCAAATCGGCATGTCGGTCAAGATGTATCTCGCCGACTACGACGACATGATGCCGATCTTCTACGCCTACAACTCGGTTCCTCCCGCCGGACAGCCGGGGCACGAAGGCGTCGAGGTCCTCCTGCACCCCTATACCAAGAGCACACAGATCTTCAAAAGCCCCCTTGACACCGGCGGCCCCTACACCTCCGACGACGTCCCGGGTGCGGACAGCTACTGGAAGGCATACGGAAGTTCCTACCGGTTCACCTACTGCCTGTTCAGCGTCGTCGCGGGCGAGTCAACCCAGAACAACAACCCGCGCACAGATGATTGGCGCGTCAGCGAAACCCAGATGGAATCCCCCGCCGAATCGCGTGTGATGCGCCTGGAGATGATGCCCTTCTTCGCCGTCAAACGGTTCCCGCAGGCGTGCGATGTCTATGGCTACGACTGCCCTGTGCCGAACAATTACTATCGCGAATGGTCGGGCACGGGCGGCACCGCGATCTTCGCCGATGGCCACGCCAAGTTTACAACGGGCGCGGGCATCTTTGACAACCAGATCGTCAGCCCCGAAGGCCGACGCTCCGGCGAAGCCAGCAGCGATCCGGATGCCTGGTCCGGCACCTGGTACAGCCTCTGCGACTGACAGATCGACTGACTCCCCGCAGATCACCGCGGGGAGTCAGTCCGAAAGCCCCCCCGCTTGACGCGCCGCCCCCTTTTCGGGTTCAATGCGGATTCCTAGTGGGGAATTAGCTCAGCTGGGAGAGCGCTTCCATGGCATGGAAGAGG